>JAFGFK010000028.1 GCA_016931135.1 Candidatus Sumerlaeota bacterium
ATATCTTTTCCCTCCTTTTAATGAATTTTTTTCCCGCATCCTTCCTTGTTGCGCTCAAATCACAGCCCCTTCCGGGAAAATGATGAAACTTATGTTTGGTATCTAATATTTAGTCATTTAGTGTATTTTAACTTCCAAATCAAGCAAATTCGTCAAATATCTCATTTTTTAGGATTCCCTCCCGCTATGCGCCCTACATATCTCCCATTCCTCCCCTATTTCCCATCCCTCCCATTTCCCCCTCCCCATGAGGTGAAACCAACGCATCACGGGGGCAAAATCCCCCCTTTCTCCCCATAAAAAGAAATTTTATCAACTTTTTCCTTGCAATAAAAAATTGATTGGAACTAAGGACTATTATTTATTTCCGCATGAAAAGGAATCTTTAATTAATTTCATAGGGGGTAATTGACATGTCTGACGTTAGGGAGAAAGTAAAACAGGTGATAGTTGATCAGCTGAGCGTGAATCCTGAGGAGGTTACGGACGACGCTTCCTTCATTGAAGATCTTGGCGCCGACTCCCTGGATATTGTGGAACTGGTGATGGAACTCGAAGAACAATTTGGCGTGGATATTCCCGATGAGGAGGCGGAAAAAATCCTGACTGTTGGAGAAGCGATAAAGTATATCGAAACAAAACTTCCAGAGGGCAAGGAGTAAATACGCTTTCTTTTTCTCTGATGGATGGATCGAATTTCGACGGTTATACACAGATTTATACCAAGGATCCGCCCGCCTCTAGCGGGCGTTTTCCTTAATGAGGGCGCGCATCAGTTTTCCGAGTGGCTGGTTTATGGGGATTGCCCCCAAGAATTGAATGATAATCGATGCGCAATCCATTAATGATCTCATTTGTCTTGCGAGGTTACTATGGTTTGTAAAAAACGCGTTGTGGTGACAGGATTAGGCGCAATCACCCCGATTGGGAACGATTATCGTTCCTTCTGGGACTCCCTTATTGCCGGAAAAAGCGGGGCTGGCAGGATATCCACTTTCGATGTCTCCCAATATAATTCCCAAATCGCCGCGGAAGTCAGGAATTTCAATGCGGAAGATCATTTCGATAAAAAGGAAGCCCGCAGAATCGAACGCTTCTGTCAATTCGCCATTGTCGCAGCGCGTCAGGCGTTCGAAGACGCCGGACTTACATCCGACAGTGTGGACAAAGATAAATTCGGCGTGTTGGTTGGCGTCGGCATCGGCGGAATCGGGCTCATCGAAGAACAAAACCAAGTGCTTGTCAACAAGGGACCCGATCGCGTTACGCCACTTCTCATCCCCAAAATTATCCCCAACATGGCTTCCGCCATGATCGCCATCCAGCTCGGCTTCAAAGGTCCCAATTCCTGTTCCGTCACAGCCTGCGCCTCCGGCGCCAACGCCATTGGAGACGCCTTTAAGATCATCCAGCGGGGCGACGCCCTCGGCATGATCACCGGCGGCGCGGAATCCGCCATCACCCCCCTGGGGCTCGCCGGTTTCGACAACATGCGCGCCATTACGCGCAGAAATGATGAACCTGAAAAAGCCAGCCGCCCTTTCGAGCGCGACAGGGATGGATTCCTGATCGGCGAAGGCTCCGGCATTCTCTTTCTCGAGGAACTCGATCACGCCAGAAAAAGAGGGGCGCGCATCCATGCCGAAATCGTCGGGTACGGGCTCAGCTGCGACGCTTACCACCTCACAGCCCCGGATCCCAAAGGGGAGGGGGCAGCCCGGGCAATCACCGCTGCCATTCATGACGCCGAAATAAAGCCTCAGGACGTGAATTATATCAACGCCCATGGAACCTCCACGCCGCTCAATGATAAAACCGAAACGCAATCCATCAAAAAGGCTTTCGGCGAGTATGCCTATAAAATACCCGTCAGTTCCAATAAATCCATGATTGGGCATCTCCTGGGAGGCGCCGGCGGAGCGGAAGCCGTTTCCACTATCCTTACTATCGGGAATGGGATCATTCCTCCTACGATCAATTATGACAATCCCGATCCTGAGTGCGATCTCGATTATGTCCCCCATACCGCCCGGAAACGCCCCGTTGATATCGCCCTCTCGAATTCTCTCGGTTTCGGAGGGCACAACGCCGTGATCGCCTTCCGGAAATATGAAGATAATGATTGATCAACCTCATGACCGCCTGGCGGACTTTCTGCAATCTCTGGGAATGAACGACGCAGACCTGGAGCTGGTCTCCCTTTCCCTGACGCACCGCTCCTATTCCTTTGAACATGGACTTGCCGTTGACAATGAACGGCTCGAATTCCTCGGAGACGCCGTACTGGGTTTTATCGTTTCCCGCTATCTTTATGAAAATAATCCGGAAGCGGATGAAGGTTATCTTTCCAAACGCAAGGCGCGGCTTGTCAGCCGCTCCATCCTCGGACGCCAGGCAAAGGCCCTGGGGCTTGGAAACTTGATTCTCCTCGGAAAGGGCGAGGAATTGACCGGAGGGAGAAGACGCTCCAGCCTGCTCGGTTCAGCCCTGGAAGCCCTCATCGGCGCCCTTTATCTCTCCTGTACCTGGGATGAGGTTGACCTCTTTGTACGCGCCAGGATCATTCAGCCCTCGGAACGTCTCCTCCAATTCGACGTCTTCGCCGATTATAAATCCAGACTTCAGGAAAAGGCGCAGAAGGAATTCCACTGCGTTCCGGAGTATAAGCTCATGGATGAATCCGGTCCCGATCATCAGAAGAGCTTCCGCGTCGAGGTTTTTATCCAGGGCGCTTCTTACGGCGTCGGATACGGCTCCCGGATCAAAGTGGCGGAAAATGCAGCAGCCAGAATCGCCCTCGATCATTTGAACCGGTGATATTCAACGAATTTGCGGGGACATACAAAAGGGGTGCACATCAGTTTTCTTGGCGGGTGTTTGGATCATGGGGTCATACTCTATAAAAATCCATCACTCCTTCATAAGTTTCAG
>JAFGFK010000325.1 GCA_016931135.1 Candidatus Sumerlaeota bacterium
AAGGGGTGAAAAAAATGCGGCGAATAATGCTCAAATCCAAGATTCATCGCGCCACATTGACGGGAACGGAACTGGACTATGAGGGAAGCATCGCCATTGACGCGGATCTTTTGAAGGCAGCGGATATATTGCCGGGTGAACAGGTTCATGTCCTGAATCTATCCAATGGTTTCCGCATGATCACCTATGTGATCGAGGCGCCTTCGGGATCGGGAACCATGATGCTCAATGGTCCTGCTGCGCGGCTGGGAATCAAGGGGGACAGGATTATTGTCATAACCTATTGCGAATTGGATGAGGGGGAAATTGCCCGGCATACGCCCTGCGTGGTATTTGTTGATGACAAAAACCGACAGCGGGCGGGTTAGAAATAAGTCGATCACCAGGAAAATATGGAAAAACAACTCATGAGAATAGCGGTTGCAAGCGGAAAAGGCGGTACGGGAAAGACAACGGTCGCCACAAACCTCGCCACGGTAACGGCGCAGGATGGCCGCGCTGTAGCGTATCTGGATTGCGATGTCGAAGAGCCCAATGGCGCGCTTTTCCTGAAACCGGCAATTACCGAGTCCCGGGACATCACGGTAAGCATCCCGAAGGTGGACCTTGGATTATGCACGCATTGCGGTTTGTGCGGCAGAATCTGCCAGTACAGCGCCATTACTCCGGTGAATAAGGATGTTCTGGTTTTTCCGGAGCTCTGCCACAGCTGCGGAGGATGCTGGCTGGTTTGTCCTGTGGGCGCCATCACGGAGTCGCCCCGGGCGGTTGGCAAGCTTGATACGGGAATGGCGGGAAACGTTCACTTTGTTCAGGGCATACTGAATATTGGCGAATCGAGGAGCGTTCCCGTTATCAGTCAAGTCAAGAAGTCGGCTCCCGAGGTCGATCTCGAGATCATCGATTCTCCCCCGGGAACGTCATGCCCTGTGATAGAAAGCGTACGGGATGCGGATTTTGTCTTGCTTGTTACAGAGCCCACCCCTTTCGGGCTGAACGACCTCGAGCTGGCGGTGGAGACCATGCGGGCGCTCGGGATTCCCTTCGGCGTTGTGGTCAACCGATCCGGAATCGGAGATGACAGGATTCACGCATATTGCCGGGGAAAAGATATTCCCATTCTTGCGGATATTCCGGATGACAGGAAAATCGCGGAGGCATATTCCCGAGGCGATCTGATCGTGAAGGTTTTGCCTGAATACCAGAGAGTTTTTGAGAACCTGATGAAAACGATATATAAATAAAAGAGAAGATTGGGAAAGGGTGAAGAGATATGCCGGTTTATGAATATGAATGCGTGGATTGCGGGAAACATTTCGAGAGGGCTCAGAAAATCTCCGATGCTCCCCTGAAGGAATGCCCGGATTGTCACGGCAGCGTGAAACGCCTGATCAGCAATGGAGCCGGTTTTATTCTCAAGGGAAACGGATGGGAGAGCAAGAACCGCGGTAGCGTGTGTTCGCAACTCGAGCGGGAAGGCAAAACTTGTTGCGGTCGCACCGAACGTTGCGACAGTCCCGCATGCGGAGGAAACTCGTGAACAAGGCTGATTATAAATACGTTTATGGTCCCGTTCCCTCCCGGCGTTTGGGGCGTTCCCTGGGAATTGACCTTGCGCCTTTCAAAATATGCACGTACGACTGCATCTATTGTCAGCTCGGAAGAACCACGAACAAGACTATGGAACGCCGCGAGTATTCTCCTTTTGAATCCATCCTGAAAGAACTGAATAGAAAATTGAAGGAAGGCGCTTCCCCCGATTATATCAGCCTTGCGGGTTCGGGAGAACCCACGCTCAACGCCTGTACGGGGAAACTCATACGGGAGATAAAAAATCTGACTTCCATTCCCGTAGCAGTGATCACGAACGGTTCCCTTTTATGGATGAAGGAAGTCCAGGAAGAACTCGAACCTGCGGATGTGATCATGCCCTCTCTCGATGCGGGGGATGATGAAATTTTCCAGATCGTCAATCGTCCCCATCCGGATATTTCCTTCGAGAAGATGACAGAAGGACTGGTCAAATTCCGCGAGCGCTTTCACAAGCCGGTTTGGCTGGAGGTTTTTCTTCTGCCCAATATCAGCGGCAGGGAAAGCGAAGTAAAAAAAATCGCCGCAATTGTCCATCGCATCCGTCCCGACAAGGTTCAGTTAAATTCCATCGCACGCCCCCCGGCTGAAAAGTATGCCTCCCGCATGCCGGATGACTCGATGGAATCCTGCGCCCGATTGTTTGACGTGGAAACGGAAGTGATCAGCGAAAGACGGAAAAACAATACCCCCCCCATATCGGCATCCGTAACCGATGATGATGTCGTGGCGTTATTGAGCCGCCGCCCATGCACCGCAAGAGGGGTTACCCTGGGTTTGGGCATCAATCTCAATGAGACGGTCAAAATAATTCAAAAATTGTGTGAACAGGGCGCGATCAAAGAGACGCGGAATGACAAGGATATCTTTTACGAAACCATAAGGAAGACGGAATGAAGGAACTCGTCGTCATCAGCGGCAAGGGCGGAACGGGAAAGACCTCGGTTGTGGCTTCCTTTGCCGCCCTTTCCCGTAAAAGCGTGTTGGCGGATTGTGATGTGGATGCGGCGGATCTTCATTTGATCCTCGATCCCCAAACAATTCAGCGGGAGAAATTCGAGGGGGGAAAAAAGGCTCGGATCAGAACAGGACACTGCACGGCGTGCGGAAAATGCGAGGAATTGTGCCGTTTTGACGCCATCTTCTACGATGGGCCGGGCAACGGTTTTGTGAACAAGACCTTCCGCATCGATCCCATCGCATGCGAAGGATGCGGAGTTTGCGCCTGGTTCTGCGCGGAAGACGCCATAGAGTTCGCCCCTGCGATCAATGGGGAATGGATGATCTCGGAGACGCGATACGGACCTATGGTTCACGCCAAACTCGGTATCGCAGCGGAAAATTCCGGTAAGCTGGTAAGCCTGGTTCGCCAGGAAGCGCGCAACACGGCGGAACAGCGTAAAATCGATCTGATCATGGTTGACGGCTCACCCGGGATCGGCTGCCCGGTGATCGCCTCGGTTTCAGGCGCGAACCTGGCTCTCATTATTACCGAACCGACGCAAAGCGGTCGCCATGATCTCCTTCGAGCGGCGGAATTGACCAGGCACTTTGAAATCCCCACGCTTGTTTGCGTCAATAAGTGGGATATCAATTCTGAGATCGCTTCGGAAATAGAACAAGAGGCGCAACGTCGCGGAATCGCCATAGCCGGACGCATCCGTTACGATCGCAAGGTTACGGAAGCGCAGATTTCCCGTAAGGCTGTCGTGGAATTCCAGGAGGATGGCAGCGCTGAAGATATAAAAGAACTCTGGCAGAGCGTCATGTCTTATTTGAAAATTCGGGATCAGGATACTCCCTCTTCGAAAGAAAAAGAAAAATAGAAAAAAGGCGGGACGACTTTAAAATGTCCCCTGATTCAAACAGTCTTTTTGATTTCAGCGCAAAGGCGGTTGGATACGACCGCTGGTATGAAACTCCGGAAGGCAGGGCGCATGATCTCGCTCAAAAGGCGGATGTCGTCAAAATGATCGGCTCTTCCGGAAACGGACGGCGTCTTCTCGATGTCGGATGCGGAACGGGACACTGGAGCAGGTTCTTTTCATCGCTTGGTTTCAACGTTTATGGTATCGACGTCTCCCCGGAAATGCTTTCCGTCGCGAAATCATCCTCGCCATCTTCCATCACGTTCCTCCATGGGGAAGCGGGCAATCTCCCCTTTGATAACGAGACGTTTGACATGGCAGCCTCCATGGCGACCCTGGAATTTATTTCCGATGCGTCTCTGGCTCTCCGGGAGATGTCCCGTTGCGTGAAAAGGGGAGGAACCATCCTGATCGGAACGCTCAACAGGTTGTCGCAGTTAAATAGGCAGCGTATTGCAAACGGCAAGGAACCCTACGCCTCCGGGAGGCTCTTTTCACCGGATGAGTTGAGAAAACTGCTTTCTCCTTTTGGAAACGTTCGGATGCTGTTTTCAGATTCTCGATCAAAGGAAGAAAACTCACCCGGAGAAACAGACGGATATGATTCAGCTCCGTTCATTATTGCCGAGGTTCAAAAATGAATCGAAATATCAAGATAACTATCCTGATGGATAATAACGCTGAGGAGGGATTTGCCTCCGAGCATGGAATTTCCCTCTGGATCGAAACGCCCGAAATTCGCATCTTATTCGATACGGGGCAGAGTCGCCTTTTTATAGACAATGCCAGAAAACTGGGGATTTCCCTGGAAAAAACCGACGTGATTGTATTGAGCCATGGGCACTATGATCACACGGGAGGATTGGCGGATATCCTCGATATTGCGTCCAAAGCGCAGCTGATTCTCCATCCGAACGCCGTGTTGCCCCGGTACAGCGTCTATCCGGGAAAAACGCCGCGTTCCATTGGAATGCCGGATTCAGCCCTGGCTTCCATCGACCGGTTGAAAAAAGACAGAACTACATGGGTGATCCAGGCGAGAAAGATCGCTTCGGATATAGGAGTCACGGGCGCTATTCCTCGTGAAACGCCTTATGAAGACGTGGGGGGACCTTTTTTCCTGGATCCTGAGGGCAAAAGGGAGGATACCCTTGTAGATGATCAGGCGTTGTGGATCAACACGGATGAGGGACTGGTTATATGCGCCGGATGTTGCCACTCCGGTTTGATCAATACCCTCAATTACATCCGCCGGTTGAATGCGAATTCCAAAATCCGGTTGGTTATAGGCGGTTTTCATCTGGTGAATGCCAGCGCTGAGCGGATGGAGCGGACGCTGGAAGCCCTGATGAAAGACCCTCCGGAAAAACTGGCGCCGTGCCATTGCACGGGGGAGCGCGCCACGGAGTTTCTCAAGGAAAAAATGCCGAAGCGCATCCTCCCCTGCCGCGCAGGAACCACATGGGGTCAGACTCGAATGGCGCTAAGTTAAGGGAAACGTTTTAACTTAAGGGGGTTAGACAATGGGGTCATACTCTATAAAAATCCTTCAAATTATCCTGA
>JAFGFK010000029.1 GCA_016931135.1 Candidatus Sumerlaeota bacterium
AAATACGTTGAAATTCTTGTATGGATCAGATGCATTCCACATATCACTGTTTACTTTATGACACATCTCAATACAATCCTGGTATTGTTCCAAGTTGAAATATATCATGCCCATCCACATCTGTGAAGAAAGAACCTGCCTTCTTGGGCAATTATGGATACTCCACGTTTTTCCGTTTACTACACTTTTTTTCATATCCTGTAGTCTGGGAGTCCATTTTTCCAGATATTTTTCTCCTAATTCCCTTGCCTTCCCGTATTCTCCCAGGAAAAAGAAATCCTCCAGGTGAATCAGCTCTGTTATCGCTCTGATTTCATCTCTAACTGTTGGGTCATTTATGATCATATCACAAACTTTAATTGATTCATTATAATATGACTTTCTCTCAACAAGAGATAATGTGGTTTTATAAAAACCCATTCCCCATTCCCATAAGATACCTGCAACCTGAAGCCTTGCAAAGTCTGAATCATCCTTGAAAGGACACTTTTCCGCAATCTGCCAAAATACTTCCATGGAGTCTTTACTTCTATTAAGTCTTTTTAACAATGCTCCGGTTCTCATGGCTGCGTCAGCCGCTGTAAAGGAATCAACATAAAACTCTCCTGATACGATTTTTTTGAATTCATCCAACGCCTTCTCATCATTTTTCATTCTCATCTGCAGGTACGCCGATCTTAACAAGGCATCGCATTTTATATCATCCTGTGCAGAGACCTTTCCATCTACAATTTCCCTGAACGCCTCCCAGGCGGCAAGATCATTTCCAGAATTAAGATTAACATAACCCAGGCGGCTTTTTACATACCCCTTGTCATATCCTTCCGATACTTTAAGCCGGTCCTCAAGAATGGCAATAGCCTGTTGCCCCTGATTATTCTTGGACATATGAAGAGCCTGATCCACAATAATATGTGATGGATAATCTGTCTTTTCAAATTTTCCCAATGTAACATCTTTTCCTGGAATAACAATAATGGTCTTTTCAGGCGCTTCACCATGAGATATTGCTCCCAGAAGAATAAAAAGGATAAATAAAAAGCCCCTGTTCATTATTTTGTACATGATATCCCTCCTCAAAATTATGATAAAGAATATTTTAAAGCATTAAGCATTAAGCATTAAGCATTAAGCATTAAGCATTAATAAGATAATTTTTCTTTATAAATAATGTCAAGATAAAAATAAATTATTTTGTTCTTCAATATAAGTATAATTAAAACGTTTTAACCAAATTTAAATCTGAATGAATATTTGAACTCTTTTATATTACAGAGTCATGAAAACAGATAAGTTAAATCTTCACTTTTATGTGAATATTCAGGAACAATTCCCACTTGAAAAACCTTTTGTTATTTTCTATGTCTATTTTAAATATTCAAATAAAGGAAAGAATAATATGAAGACAGAAATTGAAAAACAGATAAAAGAGCATATTGAATGCATCCAATTGCTGGGCGCCCCCTTCATCCGGGATATTGAGAAGCTGGCGAAGTTGATCATTAAAACGCTCAAGTGCGGGAAGAAACTGATCCTGTTCGGGAACGGGGGAAGCGCTGCGGACGCCCAGCATTTCGCATGCGAACTGGTGGGAACCTTCTTAAACCATAAACGCAGGGGTCTCCCCGCAATTGCGCTATCCACAAATACTTCTTCCCTCACCTCCATCGGTAACGATTTCTCATTCGACATGGTATTTCAGCGGCAAATCGAGGCATTGGCTCAGGCAAAGGATTTGTGCATCGGGATATCTACAAGCGGGAACTCGAAAAACGTGTATGAAGCGCTTGTTTACGCCGCGAAAAGGGGGCTTCCCACCGCTGCTTTCCTGGGATGCAATGGGGGAAAAATCAAAGGCGTTGTGGATTCGCCGCTCGTGATCCCATCGAACAGCACTCCGCGCATCCAGGAGGCGCACGTCATGATCATCCATATCCTGTGCACTTTTGTGGATCAGGCGTTTTCCTGATGACAAAGGAGCAAATATAAAATGGCAACAATCAAACCACGAGAAATACATGGGAAATGGCATTCTGGATTCTACCTTGATGAACATACCATAAAAAGCGTTTTTCTCGGGTATGATTCATTTGGGCATACCATATTTAATACTCAAAGAACTGAACTAGGAGAACTTCTTTATCGCTTAAAATACAATAAAGATATAAGCGTCATTAACGTCATGATAAATACTCTATCTGAATTTATAAAAAACACAGGGTGGCGCATTGATCTAATTGTTCCTGTCCCTCCATCAAACCAAAACAGAAAGATACAACCGGTTTTAATCCTTTCAGAAAAATTGGCGGAAAAACTGGATATCAATATTTGTAAAAACTGCGTTTACAAAATTAAAAATACGCCTCAATTAAAAGACATATATGAGTATAATGAAAGAATGAATATCTTAAAAGGCGCATTCGAAATCAACCAAGCAATTGTAGAAAAGAAGAACATCTTACTGTTTGATGATCTTTATCGTTCAGGAGCCACCGTTAATTGCATAACAAAAGAATTGATTGAAAAAGGAAAAGTCAATAATGTATATCTCATTGTATTAACAAGGACAAAGAAAAAAAGATGAAAAATATATTTTTGGGCGGGTCTAGAAATATTACAACATTAAATGATAAAATAAAAGACCGCATAGATAATATTATCAAAAATGGATTTACTGTTTTAATTGGAGACGCAAATGGAGCGGATAAGGCAATCCAAGAATATCTATATGATAAAAAATATCAAAAAGTGGTTGTTTTCTGTATGGATGATATGTGCAGGAATAATATAGGGAAATGGAAAATCAATACAGTTCATTGTGATAAGAAAGTGAGAGACTTTTCTTATTACAGTCAAAAAGATAAAATTATGAGTGAAGAAGCGGATTACGGATTGATGTTGTGGGATGGAAAGAGCAAGGGGACTCTAAATAATATACTTAATCTACTGGAAAGAAATAAAGTGGCTTTGGTTTATTTTTCCCCAGAAAAGATTTTTCTTACAATTAAGAATTATGATAATTTGGATTTGTTAATTCAGAAATGCGATCACGAATCCATCCAGAAATTTGACAGATTTCTAAATCTTCATCAAAAAATGAATAATCGTCAACTTCATCTGAAATTGGCTTAAAAAAGGCGTTCCATTGTCTGAAAATAATGTTGAAACAAACAATTTATTGAAGGCCCCCAGAGAAATTTCGACATTACGAATATACAGCGTTTCTCTGTTCCTTGTTACGCTTGTTGCCGCTGTTTTCAGGATATGGAATTTGTCCGAAGGGGAATTATGGTTCGATGAAAGATATACCGCGCACGTGATTTCGCAAACATGGCGCGAATTATTCCATACCCTTTACAGAGACGTTCACCCCCCGCTTTACTTCATGCTTTTAAAAGTCTGGGCAATTTTATTCGGATCAGGCGTAAATTCCCTGAGGGGATTTTCCCTGGCAGCGGGATTATTATGCGTGCCGCTATCGGGAATTTATACGCGAAGGGCGTTTGGTTATAAGATCGCAGTATGCGTCATGATCTCTTTTGCCGTATCTCCGGTTCTGATTCATTACAGCCATGAAGCAAGGATGTATTCCCTGGTCAATCTTTTCTCAATCCCTCAGATATTTCTTTTATTGTCTCTCATTCAATCAAAGAGGAGCATTCGGATATGGATTACATGGGCGTTGATATCTCTTTGCTGCGTTCAGATACACCATTTATACCTCTTTGCAGGGTTTGCGCAATGTTGTCTTCTGTTTTTTCTGATTATCAACGAAAAGATCAAAAGCAGGGAAAGGAGGGAAGATTCTTCTCCTGTTATCGCCCGTTCCGTATATGCTCTCATGATCTGGATTGCCGTGGCGAGCATATCCGTTATACCTGTTATAATGCAGGCGAAAATCAGTGGTAGCAGGCTGCGATGGATGCCGGTTCCGAAGTGGGCGGACCTTGTTCATGGAATCAGCCATCCCTATCTGTGGGGGGGGAGTTATCCCCATAAAACCCTGTTTTTCGTAATTCCCGGCATCTGCGTCATTGGCGTGGCGATATACGGTTTACTCTTTTCAAGAAAAAAAGAGGGAATAACAGGAATTTATTTTCTGCTTTTGTATTTCATTTTCATATTCGCTACGTTCGCCATCAGCAAACGCGTTGTAAGATGCTATTATGTATCTCGATATCCTGCGCTGGTTCTTCCTTTTCTCGTGATTGCGGTTACTGTTGGATTATGTCATATCAAGAACCGGGCGTTCGGAATGGCGATATTATTTCTTGTTTGGTCAGTTAATCTGCATTCCATCAAGTCCAATTGTCTCCATGAGGAACGCCCGCGTGTGGAATCTCTCGTCAATTTCATCAGGACAAATTATCCAGATGCGCGCTTCATTCTATACGATTCTCAAAAAAGCTTGGATTTCCATAGAAGACATTTTGCGGATATGAAATTCTATACAATTGATTCCGTTCGCAAAGGAATGGTTGAGTTGCCTCGTTCCAGATTGATATATATCCAAGAACTTTCTATCCGGATAGAAAATACGAATCTGGACATGTTCAATCCTCAACTTCTCAAGCGATGTTCCAAAAGGATGCGCGCCCTGATCAATTTCGAACCTTATTATTTTTATATGTTAGAAGGACTGGATATTTCGTTATTGCAATCCGAGTGGAAAAATCGAATCTATCTGGGAAGGAAGGAGACCCTGGGAAGAGACTGGATTGGATTCATTGGAGCGGAGGACGTTTCCCTTAACAAGGATCAAACGCTCGAGCTTCATCAATTCCATCGTGAAACCGGCGCAAGTTACAGATGGACAAATGAGGAAGAAGTGGAATACGGATTCCAATTTGATTCTCCCCTTACCTCCGGCTCAAAAAGAATGCATATATGTTTTACGATCGATCCCTCTCTATTCGCGGAACCTATGGGTATGAAATTCGAGATATACGCTGATGAGCGGTTGGTAGAAGAGGGGACATTGGAGGTTGCCGGTATAAGAAGAGAATACATTATTCCCTTTCGCCTCTCATCGGATACGAATAAAATCAAACTGAAGACATATTTTCCAACCAGACCGGCGCCAAAGCTGGTTTCGCGATTTGGCGATGTTCCTCTTGTCGGATATTTATTTTTCTGGGCTGGCGTCACGGAGAACAAGTGATAATTTTAAATCAGGGCAAACTAGGCGTCACCTGAGTTTTTAACAGCCTGGGAGAGAATGAGGGCGTGATCAAAGGCGAGATCGGGCGGGGAATCGAGCGGAAACCATCCGACTTCCGCCGCATCGTCGCCGGAACGGGGGAAAAAGTTCGCGATTTCGCCCTGGGCAAGGTAAACGACGGATATCACGCGTTTGCGCGGATCGCGTTCGGGATCATCGGCGACCAGAAGGAGACTCAAGTCATTTTCGGATAACCCTACCCCAGTTTCTTCCTCCAGTTCCCTCAAGGCGCATTGTTTCAAGGTTTCATTTTCATCGATAAAACCGCCAGGGAACGCCCAGCGTCCCTGGTAAGGCGGATTTTTCCTTTTGATGAGAAGAACGCGCCTCTCCCCTTTTTCATCTGTCGCGATGAGTACCACATCCGTTGTAAGGGAAGGATTGTAATATTGCCGGGATTCTGTTTTTTGTTTCTTATTCATGAATCAACCTCTTTCTAAAAACAATCCATAATGATACTCCCATGAGGGTGATCAAGCTGACAATTCCGCCAACGATGAAGGAGTAAGGGAAATATTTACATACGACATGATGCGAGCCGGGCGGCAGGAAAGCCCCGAGCAAAGCATGATCTACTATATGTGAGGGAACGCCATCCCCATTAACGTAAATCCTCCAACCGGGATAATATACTTCACTGAAGACAAGGGTATCTGATTGAACAACCTTGACATCGTATTCCCTCCTGTTTGGGGAATAATAAGTCAATCGGACGCTTTCCTCCCCTGCCGTCTTTGATTTATCGGAATCACGGTAAGGATTCTCATCCTCAGAAAATGCGATCTGGAGAAGGGGAGTTTGCGACTGCATCAAGGCTTTCGGCGTCTGGGATACATGGGATTCCGGAACGGCAAAATGCCGAACCAGAAAGGCGTTTCCCAGGACATTTTTATTTTCATAAACGCAGAGTCCTGTGGGAAATTCCTCGGCTTTTTCCCATCCCTGGAGTTCAAGGGGAACATAAGTAAGAATATATCGGACATTTAAAAGAGACAAAAGATGATGGTTATAAATCTTCTCCAATGTAAGGAAAGCTCCGGGGCTTTTTTCTCCCGAGATACGCCCGATAGCGTTGAAGAATTCCCCGTAACGCCGCAGGAACACCGGATCGTATCCCCGCGTATCATAGAGTCCCTTCATCATGCCCCTGTTAGGATAGATTTCCATCTGGTTCTGATCGAATTGCCACCAGATGAGGCTGTCCATCCAGGTATAACGTTGATAAGATTCGAGTGAATTTTTCAAAAATTCCGTTACCTGAGTATCCGGATAATACCGTTCATGAAATTCGCGATAGGGCGCGGATTCAATATAGGGGATTCCGATAAAAAATAAATCAAAAAGGAGCAAGCCAACAAAAAGGGCGCCATGCCATACTCTGGATTTTTTCATGAAATTCATGAGGATGATCAGGACGCAGGAAACGAAAGTGAAACCCGAAAATATCAGGACGCTTTTACGCGCAAAGACGGGGATATCATAAAATGGGGTATTGGGAGCGCCGATTAAATGAAGGGGTACGACTTTCTCAATCTCCAGCCATTTCAAAACAAAGGTGGTTTTGAGAAAAAAGAAAAGGGAGAAGAAAAGACAAACGAAGAAGACTGCAAGGACGCTGATCAGAATTCGAATTCGCCATTTCCTGTCGAATGATTTTTCCTGAATCACGTCCATGAAAAAATCGAACGCAACCGATGAAAAGAAGGAAAGGGAAATTATATAATAAATGACCAGCCGCGCGGGAACTCTAAAGCGGTTGAATCCGGGGATAAACCTGAAGAAAAGAGGGAACAAAAACGAATTTTTTCCGAAGGATAAAAACGCCCAAAAAATAAAAAGCGCAAGGAAAAGGAACAGGAGGCGTTTGCGGGAATCATTGGTAACCGATCCGGGAAACATCCTGCGAAAACATCCTGATACAAGAAAAACCAGGATAAAGACAAGCGGGGCGATCCCCAGATACCCGTTATATTCCCAGAATCCCACAGCGCTTCCCCAGGAAATATCCTCCCTTTCGGGGGGAGCGAAAAACTCCGGCGCCAGGAAGGAGACAAGGAGTTTCGCCTCGAGGCTTCCATCCGTGATATATTCCCAGTCGGCGCCCCGGGCGCGTTCATAGGAATGATCGATGTACTCCTTTGTGGGAATGAATTGGACTGCGGAAATGCCAAGCATAACGACTATCGCAACGGCATATCCCCGCCATAAGGGAATATTGGATTTTGATCCCTTTAATTGAACGAAGAAGAGTATAAAAAGGGCGATCCATGTATAAAAAGCGACCTGGGGACTACCGGCAAGCAGCTGGAGCGCCAGGAGAGCGCCCAGCAGCACAGTCGCCCCATGTGTTCGCTTTATTCTCCAAATCTCCGCAGCATGCAAAATCCAGGGAATATAGGAAGCGGTGAAGATGAAGAGAACAATGCCGCTGAAAAGCCTGGTAACAAAAAAGGCGCTGAAGCTGAAGGTTATGGCAAAGAAATATCGGGATTGGTTTTTTTTCAGGAACAGGCTGGAAAACATAAAAGCGCCTAAAGAACAAAACCACAGATGAATGATTGTCAAAATTGTGAAGAAAACAGGAACCGGCATGAGAAGGCACAACCAGTTGGGAGGATAAAACAATCCGATCTGGATATCCCCCAGAAAAGGGCGTCCGGAAAATGTATGCGGATTCCACAAGGGAAAACATCCTTTGAAAACGCTATCCTTGAAAAATTGTTTATACGGGATATATTGATTTACCAGGTCCCCTCCGGAAAGGACATTCCCCCGGGTGATAAATTCATAAAAAAATAAAAGCCACAGAAAAAGAAACAAAATGGCTGGTTTGATCAAAGATGATTTGTTTTTATCTTGCGGCATGTTCATGAACAATTTCTCTCCCGATCCATATTTCCATAAAATGACGCGAGGAAACTACTACAGGGAAACTCTGAAGGTCAAGGCAGGAAAAAAATTAGATGCAAAAAAATCG
>JAFGFK010000030.1 GCA_016931135.1 Candidatus Sumerlaeota bacterium
GATCCGGGCGCCTCGAACGAGTCCCTCCACGCGGGAACGGATGCGGTCGTTTCTTGTCATGAAATCCTCTACCGTGGTGGAAGAATCAATGTGAACGCCCTTGAGTTGTTCCAGTATCTGGCGGTGTCCATCCAGGACGGCGGCGCGTTCCGCCATGAGGCGCGCCTGGCCAGAAGTTCCAACAGGAACCGGCGGGACAGCGGGCGGAACCGGCGAAGGCGGAGGCGTTGTCAGAATAACCTGGGAGAGGGGATTGAGGTCCATCTGCATTTTGACCTCCCATGCGCCATCCGGCTGTTCCGTTTCAGAAACAACCTCCGCTCCGGCGATGAATCCATCGACTTTAGTTCTGATTTCATCGTGTTCCGTCATGAAATTCCGCACTGTTGTCTGGGATTTGATTTCGAGACCCTGGATTTGTTCGAGGAGATTTCTCTGGGCATCGGTTCTGGCGGCTTTTTTCGCCATGAGCCGCGCCTGGGCATCGCTCGAAGCCGTATCGGGGCGGACGCCTGTTCCGGTCGCCTCGATGACATCGCCCGCCCAGGGAATTTCTTCCATCAAGGGTTGCGATTCATCAGGGGCAGGGGGGGAAATGGGTCTATCCGCTGCGCCATTGCCAGTAACTTTAATGGAAACGGGAATCCGTTTTTTGCATCCAAAAGAAAGGACTGAAATGACGCAAAGGGCTAAAATAAACATAAAACGCGTTTTTATCATGGCTTGTCACCTTCCTGTTCAAAAATATTCCATACTATTGGAAAGAAACTACAAGGGAAGGGCAAACGGGGTCAAGGGAAAAGGGGGGCATGGTTTGTTGTTGGTAGTGGGTGGAGGGTGGTTATGGGTTTTGAATTGCAAGTTGTGAAGAGGATTTGTTAAATAGAAACCTCTTTTTCATTTGCTGTCCTTTTCAAAGGGGATATGTTGGAAGAAATCGAGGAGGATGGATTTGAAGCCGAAGGCGATCTCATCATCGGCCATGCGGTTTATTTCCTCTTTTGTGAACCACCGGAGGCATTGACCTTCATGCAATGGAATTTTCGATATGTCAAAATCGGCGCGCTGCCAGAAGGTATGCTCCATGCGATCATGGAGATCATAAACCCGGAACAGAGCCGGATTGCCTAGTTCCATTTCAAGTTCTTCCAGCATTTCTCTCTTGATGGTTTCTTCGGGGGATTCTCCATCTTCCACCCTTCCCCCCGGAATATCCCAGCAATTGGGAAAGGGAATGCCCTTCTTATCATCCCTCAATAAAAGAAGCGCTTTATTCTCGCTGTTTATAAAAATGACGCTGGTTCCCCGGATCTTGTCCATTTTTTCATTCATCCCCGCGCCATTGTTCCCAGAGGCGTTGAAAGCGGCTGTCATAGATGCGTTCGAAGAAATCGAGGCTGTCCGGATCGATCTCGCGGCAGAGTTCGCGCATGTTTTCGATCCGGATGGCGATATCCACCCAGGGAAGATCGGAATTCAGGATCATGTCCGCGATCAGGTCCGCCTCGCGTTTCAAAACCTTTGCCGGTTCTGTGAATTCTGCAATCATGATAAAAGTATGATAAAATCAATCTGGATGGGAAATCAAATAAATAACGTCGCCGGAATCGATGTTGCCATCTTCGTTGAGGTCTGCAAAGGGAAGTTCGGTTTGCTTGAACGGGGCGCTTCCGAGGATGTGGCTGATAAGGCGTTCCAGGGAAACGCCGTTTTCAGGGCTGAATCCCAGTTTCCACAGGGAGCCTGAGAAAGAAGATGGATACTGTGGTTTTCCCTTTGCGCCATAAACCATGATGGCGTTTTCTTCCCTGTCATAGGTAAAACAGGAACCTCTGGAAAAGATGGGCGTATCAGGCGCATCCAGAGGAATCCAATTATTCCCATCCCATTCATGGATTTTATCGGACTCAAGTCCGAAAAGCGTGATACGCGCCCTTGCCCTGTTATAAAGCATAGCTTGGGGAATAATATCAGGTATGAAAAGCGGAAACCTCTGTTCCCAGCGATTCCCATCATAGACCCAGGTATCATATAGTATATAATGATCTTTATCTTCCCCCCCAAAAAGAACAACCTCCCTGTTTTTGACATCATAAGCCATCTTATGACTGCAACGGGGCGGAGGGGCGCTGGTGAGATAATCCTCGCTCCAGGTTTCTCCGTTCCAGATCCAGGTATCGTTATCTATACAGGAATGTACGTATCCATAAAGATCATAGAAGTATATTCTTCCACCGAAAAGAACTGTTTCATGGTTATGACAGTTATAAGCCAAAGCGGAGTTCCATCTTGGATCGGGCATATATTCAGATGAAACCTTGTTCCATCCCGTTCCATTCCATAAATTTGTTTCATTACTGGGAACAGGAATCTCACCAAGATAACATATATCACCACTAAAAGAAACCGCCCTTTTTCTATAAGAGTCGTAAACCAACTGGAAACCTTCCCCGGATGTGGGTTGGGAAATATTCCAAATCCATTTCCATTCCTTTCCATCCCATTCCCAGGTATCGGGATCAAGATGCCCGCAACCCACAATAGGGCCAAAGTCCGGTATCCCCCCCTGAAGGATAAAGGTATTGCGAATCTCATCCTTGAATATCCCTCCCGAATCGCACAAGGGATGTTTGAAACCATCAGAAACAAGACTCAGGGAATCGGTTGTCTTTTCAAAAGTGAACGAGTAAAAAGAATCGTAGGAGGCGTTCATAAGGATACTATGATTGATCGGATAATACTCGATCTGAGGAATGAGGGGGTCGTACAATTGTCTCATCCCAATACCAAAAGATTCCGTTAATTCAAGGGAGGACCCGTTCCAATGCCAAATCCGCAATAATGGCGGATTGGTATCCACAATGCGAATGGCGTCTTCTTCAGGATCGAAATAGATTTTCAGGAAAGGTACAAATATAAATTCAGGGGAGTTCTGGGGACCTTCGGGAAGATTTTCCCATTCCACGCCATTCCATTGCCAGTGTTCCAAAAGAGGCTCGCGCATATCGGATTTATAAAAGCAAAACAGATGCGCCAGTTTTCTCACTGGATCGCTTACCATGAAAATGGGTCCTTTCGCGATCGGCGCGGTTTCGGGATATTCCCTGATCCAGTTATCGCCCGACCAGATCCATTGCTGGAACTCGAAGATGCTTTTCGGGGAAGTCTGGATAGTTCTGGCGCAGGCGTAAAAGGGCATATTTCTGGCATGGTCAAATACAAGGGCTTGATTGATGGTCATGGGTATGGTAGATGGGAAATCCTGGCTCCAGTCAGCGCCATCCCATCGCCACATCTGCGTTTTAACGGGATTATAATTAAGAAGAAGGATATCCGAGGCGTTTTCATCCAAAGTCGTGGCAACAGGGTATTGCGCCACCGGCGATTTGGAGGAACAAGGACGTATTTCCCATTTGTCATTCTCCCAGGAATACAACTCGCGGTTTTGATTCAGGAGCAGCATCTCATTCCTGGCTTTATCAAAAAACATGATTCCAGGAGAATGAACCAATGCATTCACGGGTGATTTGAGTCGCCATACCGATTTATCCCATTCCCATGTATTTGAATAATGACCGGATTCCCTGTATAGGACTCCATTTCTCTTTTTATCGAAACAACAGGAATGAACGAGCGTAAAATGTAGATCATCATATAAAGGATAAGGTTGATTGACAAAAGGGCGCGGAATCAGATTCTCTCCATCCCAGCCGGTTCCTGAAGGCATGATTCGTATGATTTCCTCAACGCTGTCATAAACAGGAATGATAAAATTTACATCGGGGAGGTCATCGGGCGGGTTGGATGACCATAAATCGGCAAGCGGAAATTCAAAATCAGACCATCCCTTATCTCCCCATTCCCAAATCTTGTAAGTGTCGCCAGACTTTAAGTATCCCAGGAAAAGCATCCCTCGTTTTTCATCGAAAGCGATCTCGTCAGAACTGAATGCGCGGGTTGTGAGGGGTCCGGTGGTAAAATCCTCTTCAAAATTCCAATCCGTTCCATCCCATGTCCAGTGATCGGAAAATGTGGCGGGTAAATGATCAACGTCATAACCGCCAAAGAGATGCGATACTTTTCTTACGGGATCATAAACAAATACAGGGGAACTGCGTTCAGGAGGAATCGTGAGAGGCTCGATCTGATCCCATTGGACGCCATTCCATTCATAGACGTTATTATCTATCCAGAGGACATAAACGTTACGAAGAGTATCATAAACAAGGCGGGAGCTATCAATGGTATCAGGGGCGGCGTTGGCGGATGGAATGGGTGTCCATCGATCGTCCTCCCACTTCCATAGCGTTTCTTCGATCAGGGAAACCACGCATTCCATATCTGCATCATAAACCATAAGTTGCGACGGATCGGGGGTTTCATCCTGATATTCACGATTGGGAAAACCCGCATCTATCCTTTCCCATTTGGGTAATGAATACCCGATGCTCAAAATCCCCAGAATCATGAGTGATAGAAATATTTTCCTGCTCATTGGATTAAAATCCTCACATGGAATAAAGTGAGCCCAATTCCTAAAGTATTGCTTGAATTGAAATCAATAAAAATCCTTTACAGATATACAGGGAAACGTCTAAGAGATTATCTTGAATTAATTGGATGAGGTTTTGAGTGTCTGATATTGAATTTTTCAGGATTATGACATGATATGGGCTCTGATACAATCGCTGCGTCCGAAACAGTGGATCAAAAACCTGCTGCTTTTCGCTGGCGTGATTTTCACGGCTAATCTGAAGAATCCGGCTCTTCTGGGAAGGTCTTTCGCCGGATTTGTCATCTTCTGCCTTCTTTCCGGCGTGGTCTATCTGATCAACGATCTCAAGGACGCCCGTAGCGACCGCAATCACCCGGTGAAAAAGAACCGCCCCATTGCATCGGGCAGGCTCTCTCCGGGCGCCGCATATACAGCCATCTTCCTTCTGGGAATTCCTTCCCTTGTCGCCTCTTTCTACCTGGGAATCCCGTTCGGAATCTGCGCCGCCTCTTATGTCATCCTCGTAACATTGTATTCCCTGTACCTGAAACACTACGTGATCCTGGATCTGATGATGGTTGCCATGGGTTTTGTAATCCGGGCGATAGCGGGAATAGAGGTGATCGCCACGCGAGATTATATACCGGAAATCACGCCATGGTTTATCGCCTGCGCCCTTTTTCTGGCGCTTTTCCTGGCGATCTGCAAACGGCGGCACGAGATTCTGTTACTCAACAACGGAGTAACAGGGCATCGTCCGGTTCTGGAGGAGTATTCCCCCGCATTTCTGGATCAGATGGTGGCGATCAGCACAACCGCAACCATCATCTCCTACGCCTTGTGGAGCACAATAGGCAAGTTCGCCCATTACCGGATGATCTTCACGCTTCCCTTTGTACTGTATGGGATATTCCGATACCTGTATCTTGTTTATAAAAAGGAGGAGGGCGGGGCTCCGGAAGCGCTTCTTCTGAAGGATCGATCTCTGCTGATCGACATCCTTCTCTGGCTGTTCTTCACCATATTCCTTTTATACCTGTACAATCCAAAGGGATGATTTCCGAATCCGCGGGAAAATGCGAATTTTATTGTTATGCCATAACCTGATCGAGCGGGGGAATTACTTCAGGGCGATACATTTCGGCATGTTTCTTTCCGAAAAGGGACACGACGTTACATTTATGCCCTCATCCTATAGATGGTATAAAACAAACCGTTATCAAAAAGGGGGATTGAAGATAGTAGAATCACCGAGTTTTTCATTTATTATCGGGAATGACGACGGCTGGTCGCCTCTTGGCGTTCTGCATCGGTTGGGCAATGTGATCAGGAACAGATACGATGTGGTTTACGCCTTTTCGCACAAACCCGTGGATTTTATTCCCGCCATTTTTTCAAGGATTTTCCGAGGAAGCTTCTATATTTCGGATTGGTGCGATTGGTGGGGAAAAGGCGGGCTTTTAAGCATGATCAGGTCGTACAGGGAAAGAAATCCCGATCTTTCCGGTTTCAAAAAAATGATACTTTCCCTGTATGACGGAATGGAGGCTTTTCTGGAGGAATATGTCCCTCGAAAGGCGCATCTGGTCACGGTGATATGCAAATCCCTCCATCAAAGGGCTTTGGATATGGGCATCCCGGAGGAACGTCTGCTGCGCCTGATATCCGGCGCGGACCTGGAGAACATAAAACCCATGGATAAACAAAAAGCGAGAGAAAAAATCGGCCTTTTCTCCTTCTTATCCTTCATGGGGGAGAAGAAATCGCCGGTTGTTCTCGGATATGCGGCAAATTATCACCTTGATGAAACGCTTCTCCTCGAAACCCTTTCCAGAGTTAATCGAAGCGTGAATAATGTCATAACCCTTATTGTTGGTCCCGCGTTTCGCGTTTCACAAGAACAATTGGAAAAGTGGGGGATAAAAATATTCGACGCGACATCCGGAAAACCCGTGAACGGCGAATATCAGATTATACATTTCGGGAGAAAGCCTTTCAAAGAGATGAATTTTTACCTTGGGGCGTCGGATATTCTTCTTCTTCCCTTATCGGATATAACGTACAACAGGGGACGCTGGCCTCACAAGATCGGAGATTACCTGGCTTCCGGAAGGCCTGTTGTCGTCAATAATGTTGGAGACATTCCGGATTTATTGAAGGGACACAACGCCGGATGCGTTGCCGAACCCGATCCGGAAGACTTTTCCCGGAAGATTATCCAACTCATCGAGGAGAGGAATCATTGGAATGATTACGGCGACAATGCGAGAAGAATAGCGGAAACCGAGTTAAGCTGGAATGGAATCTGCGGCAAATTATACGCAAGGTTAAACGAATCATTCTTATTAGATAAAACGTAACAGTTTATCTTTTTATGATGCAGGATGATGAGTCATAACGATTATTCAGGAGTTTCGATCGTTGTTCCCGTTTTCAATGGGGAGGCTTATATTTCCAGATGCGTTGAAAGCCTCCTGGAACTGGATTATCCGGAAGAAAAACGGGAAATAATCATAGTGGATAATCGTTCAACCGATGACACGAAAAATATCATACAAAAATATCCCGTTCGTTACCTTTTTGAGGGAAAAAAAGGGGCATGTTGCGCCAGAAATACCGGATGGAAAACCGCGACTTTCGATCTGATCGCCTTCACCGATTGCGACTGTGTGGCGGATAAGAACTGGTTGAAGGAGATCGTAATCGGCTTCGATGATGAAATGGTAGGAGGATGCGGAGGATATTTGAAGCCGGCGCCTCCGAAAACGGTGATCGAGGAGTACGTGATATACAAGGATATCCTTTCCCAGGAAAGGGCGATGAGAAATGAATCTTTATCTCCGCCCTTCATCGTCACAGCGAACGCCATGTATCGAAAAAAAATTTTGGAGGAAGCCGGGGGATTTGATGAAACCTTTATTGCAGCTGGAGAAGACGCAGACCTTTCCTGGAGGGTAGCGTGGAAGGGATATAAAATCCTTTACGAGCCAAATGCGATTGTGAATCATTATCACAGGGCGACTCTCATGGGTCTTTTGCGTCAGATCAGGTCTTATGGCGCGGGCGGGAGTTATCTCTTTCACAAGCATCACGAAAAATTGGGATATAAACGATACGTTAGCCACCAGGTATATAATGAGTTGATTTTATCTTTCATCAAGATACCCTATTGCCTTGCGTTTGGGAAGAACAGGCTGGAGAGGATTGTTTCCATTCTGGATTTTCTCGGGGCGTTTTCTTATCTTTCGGGGAAGATATCCGCCAGCCTTAAAATTGGCGCAAGGTTCTATTAGAAGGATGGTATGCTTTATGGAACGGATAAACGAGGGATTTGACATCCTATGCCTCAGTCATCTGAAATGGGAACAGACGCTTTTCCAGAGGCCGCAGCAGATCATGCGGGAATTCTCCCGGGATCGAAAGGTTTTATATGTGTCGAATTGTTCGTTTCGGGAATTTTTGCAAGCCATGTTAAAAGGAAAGGTAAAAGATTACATGGGAACGTATGGAGCGAATCTTCATTACATTACTCTTCCTTTTCTGCCTTTTTCAGGGAAATTCAAGTTTATGGAAAAACTGACCAACTCGATCACCTCTCTCGTCGCTTCACGAACCACAAGGCGTCTGGGATTTCAAAACATCGTTCTCTGGACGTATTATCCGACATTCTTTAAAAACCTCGCCTCTTTTCGTTACAAGAGATTGGTTTATGATTGCATGGATTTATTCCGGGGATTCAAGGCTTCCTCGCAGGATGTTCAGGAAATCGAAAACCGCCTGATAAAAAGGGCGGACATCGTTTTTACGGGGGGAAGGAGTTTACATGATTCGAAACAGGGAATCAACCCGAAGACCTATTGTTTTCCAAGCGGCGTGGAGCATGAACATTTTTTTAAAGCCACGTTGAAGGAAACCATCGTTCCAGAAGATATCCAACGGATTAAAGGTCCGATACTGGGATATTTCGGAGCTGTGGATGAAAGAATCGACTATGATCTGATCGATTATTTATGCAGGGAAAGACCTTCCTGGAGCGTTGTCTTTTTAGGCCCCCTTGTCATGATGGATAAAATTCCCATAGATCAACCGAATTTTCATTACCTGGGGAAGAAGGAATACGCGCAGCTTCCGAACTATTTGAAGGCGTTCGATGTATGTTTAATGCCGTTTGTCATTTCGGAACTGACGCTTCATATCAGCCCGACAAAAACCCCGGAGTATCTTTCCGGAGGCAAACCCGTGGTATCCACCTCCATCCCGGATGTTATATCCGATTATTCTGATGTTGTTAAAATCGCCGGCAATCCCCGGGAATTTGTCTTTAAAGTGGAACAGGCGCTCAGAGATAAAACCGATGATCTCCATCTGAAGATAAGGCAAAAAGCTCAAACCAAATCCTGGCGAAATATTGCCCGGGAGATGCAAAGATTGATTACGGAACTGTAAAGAATGAATGACAAAGAAGATACAAAATCCACCTCCTTCTCACGGAAACTGAGCGAAATTCTCGAAAGAATCAGAAAGGAGCAAACAGACGGGATATCCGAACTGAAGGATCTATCCAAAGATTATCCCGATGTTCCTGAGATTCTCGGTCATCTCGCCTGGGCTCTTGCCCATAAACAAAGATATGAAGAGGCCATTAATATTTACCGGAAATTTCAAAAGATGCAACCGGAAGATTTCGAGGTACAATGGAGGATTGCCGATCGCCTGATCAACCTGGGGCGCCTGGAAGAAGCCCTGGAAGAATACCAGAAGGTTTTCAATGAACATTCCAAGTGCATCGATGCACGCATCGGGATTCAATATGCAAAATACCTTCTGAGAAAAAAGAATAAAAACATGGAAGGCAACACTCCGATCGCCCGGAAATTCTCCCCAAGGCAGGAGGAGAATAAAATTCTGAATAAACGGGAATTTCAGGAAAATCGGCTGAAATTGAAATCCCTTCCCTCTCAACTTTACCTGGAAAGCACCACCAAGTGTAATTACTATTGTCAAACTTGCATCAAAGGATATGTCCCGTATTATGCGGAAGACCTTCATCAGGATATATTCGATAAAGTTCACCGTGAAATCATGCCCGCCGTATGCCGCATCAGCATCACGGGTTTTGGGGAACCCACCATGGCTTCCCGTTTCGATGATATCCTTGAGATGGCTTTGAGAAACGGTTCTCATGTTCATTTTGTCACCAATGCCTCTCTATTAAATTTTGAACGCATCGAACAATTTACACGCGCCTCAGTGGATATCCAGATTTCCATCGATGGGGCTTCCAGAGAAACCTTTGAGGAGATTCGCGCCGGTTCAAGTTTTCAACAAATCTGCGAGAGACTTGCCATGATTAAAAAACTCCGGGATATTTACCTTTCCGATTTTTACTCCCGCTTTTCATTCAATTTTGTCGCCATCAGGAAAAATATTCATGAACTTCCCAGTGTTGTCGAACTTGCACACAGGTTTGGAATCACAGATGTATCTGTCTCCGATTATGCCTTTGGTTACAGGGAATTCGATGAACAATCCCTTCGATACGATCCTCAAAAGGCAAATCATTTCATCCAAAAAGCCTCGCAACTGGCTGATTCTCTCGGAGTCAAACTTCACCTTCCTCCCCCTTATGAATCTACGCCCCCCCCTCTTCCCGGATCAGCTCTGTGGCAAAAATTGAAGAAAATCTCGCGAGTTTTCCCTACGCCCAAACGGTTCCCCAGAAGATGCCATAGCCCCTGGATGGAGCCTTATATCAAAACAAATGGCGTCGTAAC
>JAFGFK010000326.1 GCA_016931135.1 Candidatus Sumerlaeota bacterium
CCCTATATCACCTCCAAATGGAGAGAAAACAAGGGACGCGGCCTCCCAGGGCATCCCCAGAGCGACACCCTCGGGGATCGCGGCGAATTCGACGGGGATTACAGCGGTAAAGGTAAATTGTACATCGGAAAATGGGATAAAAAAATCCACCTTTACGGCGCCGAATGGGGCGCCTGGCTCGTGGATTACGGCGCCAAATACTGGGGCAGCTGGCCCATAACAGGCGATTCCTCCCCCCTCAAAGCGGAAAAAGTCGAGGAAGTGATTCAATACTTTGACACGAACAAAAACGGTTTTTTCGATCGCATCACGTATGATTATGACGGGGACAAAAATGTGGATTTCGAAATCTCCCTTCTGAAATTCGCCGATGACATAAATCCGGAACCCGATAAAAATGAAATCATCGATCCTTCCTCGAAAAAATGGAAGGGCATGCATGAACTCTTCCGCGAAATTTCCGAACAATCATGGCAGGAAGCCCTCGAACTCTACCGCGTGATCTGGAAAAAAGGGCTCGCCAGCTTAGATCTGGACGATCTCGCCATCTGCGCCTCCACAAACGAAAAATATGAACACGCCTTCTGGCTCAAGGAAAAAATCCTGAGAACAATACTGCCCCGCATGAATGAGAAAAATAAAGAAAGAGTCTTGAAATATTACTTTACAGGAGATATCAGGGGACTGTCTTTGTTTTTGGACAATCTGAAACCTTCTGATTTGCAAACGCCGGAAAAGGAGGATACAAAAGTCATGTTCGATCCGAAAAGTATCAGGGAAATCATGAAGAAAACCTTTCGCTACATGGTGGCGCATCCCATGCAAATCGAGAGCGCCAACTGGGAACGAGGCGCATTTTATACAGGCGTCATGGGCGCTTACCACGTTACCAAAGATCAGGAATATCTCGATCAGGCGATCAAGTGGTCAAAAGAAAACAACTGGGAACTCAACAAAAACCGCCTGGGTTACTGGTTTGCCGATAACCAGACCTGCGCCCAAACCTACCTCGACATTTATTTCCTTCAGGGGGGGGAAGA
The DNA here is from genome assembly GCA_016931135.1 of Candidatus Sumerlaeota bacterium. Taxonomy (GTDB): domain Bacteria; phylum Sumerlaeota; class Sumerlaeia; order MWCT01; family MWCT01; genus JAFGFK01. The sequence continues at coordinate 1,041 of JAFGFK010000326.1, forward strand.
AAAATTCGCGCATTTCAAGAAAATCGTGGATGAAATGGCCGCCAATCCCCCGAAAGGACGCGATGAATGGTGGTGGTGCGACGCCCTTTACATGGCGCCCGCCGCTTTTGTGCGGCTTTCCAAAGCCACAGGAGATGAAAAATATATCAATCTCATGAATGATATGTGGTGGGATTCCACGGAATTCCTGTTCGATCCCCAGGAACATCTTTATTTCAGGGATAAGAATTTCTTCGATAAAACATCCAAAAACGGCAGAAAAATCTTCTGGGCGCGCGGGAATGGATGGGTCATGGGCGGCATTGTTCGCGTCCTCGAATATCTCCCCAGAGACAACCCCCGAAGAAATGATTTCATTAAACTCCACAGGGAAATGAGCGAAAAGCTGGCTGCCATTCAGGGAAAAGACGGGCTCTGGCGTACTTCCCTTCTTGATTTTGATGAGGACCCCATGCCCGAAACAAGCGGAACCGGCTTTTACTGCTTTTCCCTCGCCCGCGGAATCAATATGGGTCATCTCGATCGCGAAATTTACGAACCTATTGTTCGTAGGGCGTGGGAGGGTCTGTGTTCCTGCGTTTCCCCGGAAGGACGCCTCGGTTGGGTGCAGCAACCCGCCGCCTCGCCCACTCCCTTCTCCAACTCCAGCACCCATGAATATGGCGTTGGCGCCTTCCTCCTCGCAGGAGGAGAAATGCTGAAACTCCTCGGTGAAAAATAAAACAGAGAGCGCTCCTGACAGGGCGCATCTTGACTTCATAACCAGGAATTCAGGATGAGGATTATGTGGAAATTTGTCCTTTTGATCCTTTTTTTGTTTATCATGTTGTCCATATCTACAGGTATAGAGGATGAATCTATGAACAGTAAAATATTATGGGAAAAAGATTGGAACAAACCGGCATGCGAGCGCGCCCTTCTGAATGGCTGGTGGGAATTCGCCCCTATCCATGATGAAGGCTCCGCAAACAGTCTCCCTGCGTCCTATCCTGAAAAAATCCTGGTTCCATCCTTCTGGAACACGCTCGATGCGCAATTCGCCGGGGATTGGGGCGCATATCGGAATTTCGATTGGGGCGATAAGTGGAACAAAATAGAGGAGGCAGCATATCGCCGAATCTTCTCCCTTCCCCCAAAATCCGATTCAAAAATCCTCAGAATTCGCTTCGACGCTGTTCTTGCGGAAGCGGATGTTTTTGTCAATTCTCATGAAGTCCTCGAAATACGCGATGGTTTTCTTCCCCATGAAGCGGACATCTCGCGCTTCGTGAATTTGGCGGGGGATAATGTAATCGAGGTTCTCGTAAGAAAACAACCCCAGAAAAACGGGCAGTTCCTGTATCCTTCAGGTTCCTGGGTGGGATGGAACCTGCGGGGCATCTGGCAGGATGTCTCCCTTCGCCTCGAACCGGAAATCCGGATCGCCGATGTGTGGATTCTACCCAGCGTTCGTCAAAAGAAAATCACGATCCTTGCAAAGATCGAAAATAGTTCGGATCACGCGAAAACCATCAGGTTTTCCCATAAAGTCGAAGGCGAAGACATTCATATTAAATCATCCGATGAAAACATTCCTGCGAAAGGCTCTATCACCCGTTCCCTCGAAACGCCCTGGAGCGATCCCCATTTCTGGGCTCCCGAAGACCCCCATCTTTACTGGCTCCAAACATCCCTTTGGCTGGATGGTGAATCGAAAGAACAGGTTGATTCGCAGCGCACCCGGTTTGGTTTCAAGGAATTCTGGATCGAGGGAACGCGCTTCATGCTGAATGGAATTCCTATCCGTTTCAAGGGCGATTCATGGCATTACATGGGAGCGGCGCAGCAGAATCCGGAATATGCGCGCGCATGGTTCAAAATGGTAAAAGAGATCGGCGCCAATTGCGTGCGGCTTCACGCCATGCCGCACCCCTCCTTTTATCTCGATGCCGCGGATGAAATTGGAATCTGCGTCATCGACGAATCCGCGGTGTATGGAAGCGGCGGAAACCTCGCGCTCAAGGATGAAGCGTTTTGGAATTCCGCCAGTGAACACGTCAAGCGTTTTGTAAGGCGCGATCGCAATCACCCGTGCGTTTGCCTCTGGAGCGCGTGCAATGAAATCGTGTGGCGCGGCGGCGAGGAGTCCTATCCCAAACTCCTTTCCCTCGAAACCGCGATCCACGAAGAGGACCCCACCCGCCCGGTTTCCTTTGATGAAAACAACAGCGATATGGGCGGCGGGGCGAAGATTTACGGGGGACATTACGGCAACGCGGCAAGCTGGGACGCCAACTGGAAAAAAGATAAACCCCTCATGGTGAATGAATTCAGCTGCCTGTATTATAGCGGCCCCGAAGAACCAGCCCAATGGGTTGGCGAGGGGAGTTTTGCGGATTTCGATATCAGAACAAGGGGCGGCGGCGAGGAGGCAAGGGAAACCATCATCGGGCTTCGCGCCCTCGGAGCGGCAAGCATTACCCCCTGGAATTTTGTCTGGTACGGACTTCATCCCGCATTCCCGTTCCGCGCTGTTTCCCTCTCTCCTTTTCCCCATACGCCCGGAATTAAAACGCAGCGGATCGGCGCTAATTCCATTTCTCTGAATTATGATCTTCCCTCCGGAGAAAAACTGGAGCCCCGGTTCCCCGATTCCTGGCGTCCCAACGCCGCCTTTGACGTGATGCGCTCCGGTTATGCGCCCCTGGCTGCCTTTTTCAGGGAAAGGGACAATAATTTTTACGATAATATAAAACTGACGCGGAACGTGGATGTATTCAACGACATCCCCGCAAGTTCAACGCTTGTTGTGGAAATGACTCTTGGCTCTTTATGCCGCGAAGAACGCGAAGTGAATATGGCGCCTTATGAACGCAAAACGCTGGAATTCACGCTTCCAATCCCTGGAGTTTCCGAGCCCGCCCCTGTTCCCCTCAAGGTTAAGACATTCCAACTGAAAAACGGCGTGAAAAAAGAAGTTCATTCCGAAACTATGGATTACTGGATCGTTCCGGAAAGGCATTTTAAAAAGGGAGAGAATTTTTCCGATGAATTGGGATTGATCGATTCCCGTGGGGAAACCGCATCCCTTCTGAGCGGCATGGGATATGAGCGAAACCTTTATAATCCAGGCGCCTCCGATATGAAAAATGTCTTTTCTGAAAATAAAATTGTGATCATTGGAAAAGGGGAACTCCAGGATACAACGCTTTTTGAATTCACACAAATGGCGCAAAAAGAAGAGTTTTTTAAACGCGGGGGGGCGCTGATCATTCTGGAATACGCCTTTTCCCGTGATGTGAATGCGCGATGCAATCCCATTGAAAGGGAATACATCCGGGCGTGGCGCCGGGGCGCTCCGGATTTCTGGAAAAACCTGCCCGATGATTCCGCTTTGCGTTTCTGGTCGCAAAATCCGAACCTCCCTTATGTAAACGGCGCAGTCGCAAAACGCGTTTTTCATAAACCGCGGCGCGGTGCGTTTATCCCCATTGCCGAAGTCGCTGATGGAGGCGATGGCTTGGAATTCTCCCCGCTCCTCTGGCTTCCCCTTGATAAAGGGGGCGCGTTCCTCAATGGCTTCGAACTTGTATCCAATGCGAGAAGGCATCCGGCAGCCGCTGAAATCCTTCATCAGATGATTGGTTATGCCAAAGATCATCAGGAGTCTTGCCCCAAAAATTCCGTTCGCGTCATCGGCGATAAAAACAGCCTGTTTGATCAGCTGATCGAACGAACGGGCGTTAATATCGCGCAGGATTCGAAATCCGTGATAGTCATAAACGCCTCATCAATGGATACATTGAAAAATCTCGATCCCGCTGATTTGATAAAACATCTGAATAAGGGCGCAACAATCTTTCTGTTTAATATCGCGCCGGAAACGGCGCAGTGGGCAAGCAATCTTTCCGGCGTGGATATCAAACTGGAAAAAGGACAATGGGAAAATGTCGCGAAATCGAAAGGCGAGGAATTTCATCCCCTTCTCACGGGCATTTCCCAGGATGATCTTGTCTGGGTGAAACGCGGGCAGGTGGAAACCATTTCCACCTGCGGAATCGAAATGCGAAAAAAGATCGAGCCCCTGATTACCACAGTGGATACAAAATGGGCGGGATACGCCGATACGGCGGAGCAGCATAAATACGCGTTCATGCTTCGCAGAAGGCAGTCCTTCGACAAACCTCATGTCATTATCGGGCGCATTCCCATGGGAAAGGGGCAATCGATCCTTTCCCAGTTGGAACTCGATCGCGCGCGCCATTTTCTTCCAAAGGCGCAGCGCATCTGGTCCCTTCTTCTCGCAAACGCCGGCGCCTCTTTCCAGAATGAATCTTCCGCGCTTCTGGAAAGGCTTTCACCCCATGTTGATGAACAGGGATATATCAGGACATGGCTGGTTCTCGGTTCGTTCGGAGGCGTGGAGCAGGAGAAAATCCTTTCTCATGATTTTCTCGGGGGAGAAAATAAAATAGCGCCGCGGGAGGGCGATGAAATTTCCGGAAAAAAATGGAAAGCGCATACAGCCTCTCAATCCTTTCTCGATTTGAGGGAATCTCTTTCCGGAGAAAAGATGGAAAATGTTGCGGCGTATATGGCGATTTACGTTCATTCCCCCCGCGCCCGGGACATCATACTCGATACGCCCGATATGGTAGATCTGGCGATCGGTTCCGATGATGGCGTCAAGGCGTGGCTGAATGGGGAAGAGACGTTATCTGTTCCTACCGTTCGCCCGTGGAATGCCGATCAGGAAAAGATCAAAGGCGTGAAGCTGAAAAAGGGATCGAATCTCCTTGTTCTTAAAATCTCGCAATATGGCGGCGACTGGAAGGCGAGCGCCCGGTTCCTCACATCCAGCGGACTCCCCGTTACCGATCTCGAATATTCCATCCATTAATTATGGATGTTCATATTGTTGATAATAGTCATTAACAAAATGGAGAATGCCTCTCGACGCGCCTGAAAGCGTAAAAAATCATTTTCTTTCATCCCTCTTCCGGAATCAATAAATATCAATGATATGGATCTGGTTAAATTTGATTGAAAATATTTATTGACAAAACCGACACTCCTGATGTACCAGAAAACCTGAAATTTATTTTGATAAAGTATTCAGTAAGGAAATCACTCAAGTGAAACGTTTCGACAAAATCCTTCCCAAACTGGCGCGATTCTCGCTCATTCCTTCATTTTTTTCCTCTTTACTTTTCCACGTCTGTACGTTAACAAGAAATATATAAATATAA
>JAFGFK010000327.1 GCA_016931135.1 Candidatus Sumerlaeota bacterium
AGGCGCTGCCTCATGCCGCTCGAAAATTTCCCGACCTTCAATCTGGCTGAGGATAAGAGCCCGGTTCTCTCGAGAACCGATGGTATGGAGCGAACGGCGCCAGCCCCAAGAAGCCGCGCGCTCAATGCCAGGTTCTTCTCCGCATCGAGGTTGGGATAAAAGGAAGGGTCTTCGATCAGAGAACCGATCCGATGCTGAACATGGACCAAATCCCGCGGTGATTTTCCCCATATCTCCATGGATCCGGAATCAGGGGAAACCAGTCCCATCAGCATGTAGAGCGTAGCGCTTTTCCCCGCTCCATTAGGTCCGAGAAAACCGAACAAATCGCCCCTCTGGACTTCAAAGGAGAGGTTTTTCACCGCCCATTTGCCGCCGAATTGTTTGCTCAGATTATGGATTTTTATGACGTTTTCCTGAGTCATTTTCTAAGGAAGCCATAGATACAAGAATTGAGGTCCGCGCTCGAGGGAGAGCCCCTGGGCGTCCACGTTGATGAGACCGATCTGGGTATTTTTCGACGCCTCGGGATTTGCGCCCCCCAGCATCGAATAAATGTTCTCCCGGTATTGGTGCGAACGTTTGTACATGATTACCGACGCATCCGAGACGCCCGCCTCGATCTGCGCCTTTTTGATCGCCTCGGGAAGATAGGCGATCCCGTCGATCAATCCCGCTTCGAGCGCCTGGCGCGCCGTGTAAACCCTGCCATCCGCCAGCTCCTTGATCTTGTCGCGCTCCAGGTTTTTCCTGTTTTCCCCAATGCGCTCCAGAAACTGGTTGTAATAATCATCGATCAGGGATTGCAGGATATTACGTTCCTCGGTCGTAAATTCCCTCCACATGGAACCAATATCTTTTTTATCGCCCGATTTCACCACGCGCACATCGATGCCCACCCTGGCGCTCAGCTCCTGCAACCGCGGAAAAATCGAGACCACCCCGATATTGCCCGTGAGCGAGGTGGGATGGGCGTAAATCCTGTCCGCCGCCATGGCGATGTAATATCCCCCCGATGTCGCCATGCCCATCATCTCCGCCACGACCGCCTTTCCTGTTTTCTTCTTGAAATCCATCAACTCCTCGTAGATGATGTCCGACGCCGTCACTTCCCCTCCGGGCGTGTTGATGCGCAAAATCAGGGCGCGTATATTCGCATCCTTTTCCGCCATCCTCAAAATTTCCTTCATGTCATCCACGAGATTCGTCGATGATCCCAGAAGCCCCCTGCTTTCGCTGGATGATATGAATCCGCTTATATCCACGAGAAGAATCTTGTCGCTCACGAACCACCCTTCCGAACTCTCCACCTCGATTTCCTGCAATCCGCTCTTCCTCGGATAAAGGCTCGGAAACACGATGACCGCGCACCCTTGCAACAGGAGCAATAACAGCGCCCACTTCACAACTCCCATGATTCCGGGAAAATATTTCATGAATTCATCTCCCTTTGACGAATGATTATGTCTCTACGTATCTTCTTTTCTGAAGCAAGTCAATCACCAATAATTCCTTGACAAGATCAATAAATGGGTTTTAAACATAGTAACAGTAGTTTGGCAAATTGGTTTTATTATGGGGTCATTTGCCAAACTACTGTAAAGCAAATTTTTTGAAAGAGGGAAAATTTGCTTTTATAAACCATGGTTTCTTCCGTTTCCGAAGAAAGAGAATCTTTTGAATCAAAAAGGAGCGTGAATCAAGATGAAGAAATGTCTATTTTTACTGGTGATTTTTTTCAGCGTTCATTCTATGCTGTTGGCGGTTCCCGTATGGCGGGAGTTGATCGCAGGGCGTCCTCCCGGTTCGCCGCCGATTGTTTCCGTTTCGTACGCCACTACGGATACAACGCATCTTAATGTGCAGGTGCCCGGCTATTGGGAAGAGGAAGTCCTGGAAGGCGCGGAAACCTATACGCGTTTTTTCCTTCCCTCCACAAACGATGACGGCACCAGCTATGGCATAGGCGTTTATAAATCTGTAGGCGAAGTGGGGCGCAGCGAGCTGCCGGTTATTCGCGTCATGCTCGGTATATCTTCCAACGCCACAACGGCGACCATCGAAAACATTGTTTGTAACGAAAAAGAACAACGAACGCTGAGCTACCAGGTTTATCCGTATCAGAGAGACGCGTTTGAAGAAGAGATCGGAACGTTTGAAAAAGACGTCGCCCATTATTATACCACAGATTATTATCCTTTTGATTATAACAATCCCGCCCCTCCCACCTATCAGTATTCCATAGGAGAGTGGCATCATGTCCGCGTGGCTGTGGTGGAACTGTTTCCCTTTTTCTCCAGCCCCGCTTCCCTGCAATTGGATGTCCTCAAAAATTTTGACGTTTCCTTCAATCATATCCAGGATACAGGGACTGAATTCACCATGTATGTATGTACAGCGTTGTGGAATAACATTTACGAGAAACGGCTGGTCAATTATGCGTTTATCGAATCCCTTCTCCCCCCTGTTCAGACCTCCCACAAGGAAAAATTCCGTATTTATGTAGCGAAAGGGCTTGAAACCAACGCCAAGCTCGGGGAATTCATATTCTGGAAAAAACGGCAGGGATACCATGTTACGATGAAAACCGTGGGATCAGGAGGCGATCTCGCGAATAATTCCGCCACCATACAGACCGATATTAAAAACTATTACAACGCCAATCCCTGCTGGGACATTTTTATCCAGCTGATCGGAGACAACGGCGCGTTATTCCCGCTTATCTATTCTTATAGCGGAAATAACGCGGCGTCGGATTATAAATATACCCTTGTGAAAGGATCGGACGATTTCGGAGATCTATTCATCGGTAGAATTCCCGCAGACAATGACTCTCAACTGACCAACATGCTCGCCAAGATCATGAAATACGAAAAAAATCCGCCTCAGGACAATTGGCTGACTCGAGCCTATCTTGCCTCTCACAAGCAGGATTATCCCGGCAAATACGCGGGATGCAAAACCGCCATATCCACGGCGAACTATTCCCTCGGAGGCCCCGCCTTTACCATGGGACACGGCGGCGCAGGCGCCAACGATACCAATGTGATCAACTTTATCGGCGCAACGCACGGAGGCATTGTCAATTACCGCGGTCATGGTTCGGATTACGCATGGTGGAACTGGAATAACACGGTGAATTGTTTATTCAATTCCACGGATATCGCCAATATCAATAACGGCGACTATACGCCGGTTGTTTTCAGCGTCGCCTGCCACAATAATAAGATCGGGATCAGCGATTGCGTGGGCGAATCCTGGCTCCTGCAATATGCCACAACCTATCGGGGAGCGGTGGCTCATCTCGGCGCATCCAATCTATCATGGACTTTTGCCAACCATGAGTATGATAAAAATCTCTTCAAAGGTCTATTTGATGATGGCGTTTACCAGATTTCCCCCCTCAGCCATGCAGCCCATGGCAAAACCATGCAAGACTACAAGGCAGCCAATTCCAGTCTCCTCACCGATGCAAAGGATAACGCCTATATTTATTCCGTATTGGGCGATCCCAGTATGGAAATCCGAACCAAAACGCCAGTCAGTTTCACGGAAGTCGCCTGCAACAAGAATCCTGTTCAGATAGGAGACTCCAGTTTTGTGGTTACGGTGAGAGATGCCGGGGGATTGGTATCCGGCGCTACGGTAACCATAGAAAAACCTTTGAGTTCTTCCTCGCCGGAGTTCTTTATCACAGGAAGAACCGATTCCCTGGGAAAGGCGAGTTTCACGATTGCGCCCGCTTCTTCGGGCAATGTGTATGTTACGGCGTCAAAGTATAATTACATCGTATGGGAAGGATATCCCGCCCCACCCGCGGAAGTTTCCGATTGGCCGGGATTGTAATATCTGAAAAACGCCATGAATCCGGGGAATCGCATCGAACGATTCTCCGGATTTCTTTTGTTGATTCCTTTCACTTACTCGGAAAAATGTCACGCCCCTTTCCTTATTCTGAATTCATTTTACATTTCCATATACGGCTTTTATTTATATTCATGTTTTTTCAAACAACCGAAACGCTGCGGAAAGTAAAAAAATGACGCTGAACGCCCAATCTCTGTTTCCTGACATATTGTTTGAGGATCATAAACCTCTGCCCAATCTTTCTATCTCCCTGAATTCATCGGGAAGAGAGGAAGAATCCTTCGATCCCGTATCGCCGATCGCCTCGAATCCTGAGCATTGGCGGAACCTCGATCCCAGGCACTTCCTCCCCCTTGCGGACAAGATTTCCCTTTTCCATATCCGTAACGTCATGCTTACGGGAGTCAATCCAGCCGTTTATCCCTTTTTAAAAGATGCGCTCAAATGTTTTTCCGGAAAGGTGGAAAACTTGAGCCTTGTCATTTCCCCCGGGCAATCTCTCAACGTGGATTTGAAACTCATCCCCCTCTTACAGGAAATTGTCTATCTGATTCCGCCCTACTGGCTGAACGGGATCAGGGGGGAGAGGGAAGAAGCGGAATCCCTTGAATATGAAATATCTCATTTGAGAAAGAACAATCGGAATATCGCGGTTCGGGCGATGCTTTATCTTTCCGCACGGAATCTCTCGCGACTCGGCAGCGTCATTGACAGGGTGGAAAAGGCGGGATTCGATCGCCTGTATTTTTTCCCGTCGAATCTGTTCCTCTTATCCGAAAAGGGGAGAGTTCCGAAACCGGCTTATCCGGAACATTTGCCATCCGAAGAGGAGGTGATGAACCTGGAAAGAACCTTCTGGGATTTTCTCGAGGAACGATTTTTCGAGAGCCGCCTGTTCGATTTGAATCTTTGCCGGAGGCAGCTGGAGCGGGTTCTCGAGTATTTCAAGGCGGCGCTGGGAAGGGAGGAGTTCTCCCCTCCTTTTTGCCGCGCCTCCCGCATCGCGATCCATGTCGATCCGGAAGGGCGCGTGCGCGCATGTCCTTATCAAAAGGTCATTGGCGATCTTGCGAAGAAATCTTTGATCCGGATTCGGGAAAGCGAGGAACTTTTTTTGTTCCAGGCGAACCTGAACCTTGCCCGCAGCCCCCTGTGCCCCGCGTGCCCGGGCGTCTATCCCCACCTGCTCCGGCGATCGCGGTAAAGAATTATTTCAGATTACGCCTTATCTCATCAAGAAAATCACGCAAATAGGATTTCTCCGCTTCCAGGGTGATTTTTCCGAAGGGATCGTCTTGTTCAATCGCTTTTATAACGTCTTTCTTTGAAAATGGAGGTCCGCTTATAGCTTGAGCCTTGTAATCAGGCGCGGTGAGTTGGCGTTCGATAATGAGTTTTTTCAAATCGGGATCGGATAATGATTCCACCGGGATGATTTCTTCCTTTTTTGAAATGATATCATCATAAAGAATGAATTTTTTTCGCTTCGGATCATAACACAACGGTCTTTTACGATTAGATTCATCTATACTTGGCAAGGACATTTTTAACGCCTCCCATATTCAATTATATTCATGAATTATCCATGATCGGAATTATTGTTTTCATGATAAAATCATCCTGATACCGGCTTCGCGTTTCAAGTATTTTTTTATTATCGGAGATTTAATGGGGACCACCTATGATGATAAGTGGTCCCTATCAGTAACGATTTTTTAAGTGAAAATCAATCCTCAAGCGTTCCCGCTTCAACCAAGGCGTCCTGTCTTTCCAAAGGCTTTATCGGGAAGCAGATTTTGACAAAACGATATGGTTTGATTTTTGCTGAGGGGTTGCCGATCAGCTTCAAGTGCTCTCTATCCCATGTAAGATAAGTAGCAGCCACGGTGTTTGGAACCTTATTGATGGCGAAGTTAAACGCATTGATGGCGGCCTCGAAAGCCTCTTTGGCGGTTGCTCCCCTCGCCATCATGATGTCAAAAACGCTGTCACTCTCGGGAAAAAGGTTGAATTCATCAATCCGGGTTTGTCTCTCATCCCACACCAGGATGAAATTCTCAGTATAACCAGCGTAACATCTGGCTCCTTTTTTTACGGTATCAGGGCCTAACTTGGCTGCTGTTTTGCAACTGAGAAAATGTATGGCTTTGTTTTTTACCTCTTTGGAATCATATTGGCATTCTTCCAGAATGATGTTTCCCCAGTGCCCTGTATAAATATTATAATTTCCATGACCAACGCCGCTGAGGTATTCGGTAAGAGGATTTTTGGCGTGAGAAACAAACTTGTCTCTTGTATCTTCCGTACCTTCCAATATGATTACCGTGAAACCGCGTTTTCTGAATTCCGGATGAACATATTTTTTGCGATAATAGGTGAAAGGAGTCGTAACCGGATCCGTCGTATTTTCACAAAAAACCGCCCTTGTGGGTAGTCTCATAATGAGACATTTTTTAACAGGTTTCCAATCGGGAATTTTGGGAATGATCGGCTTTGGCATCTTTGGAGATGATGGAATCTTTTTTCCGACAAGAGACGCCATTAGTTCGTTGCAATACGCAATTTCAGCTCGAAGCGCCATACGCCCCAATTCGCTTTGATTCCTTATATGATTGATAATCTCGTTTTTTGTAAACGCCCCTATATCGATAATCCCAAGCTCGAAATCAGGCTCCATCTCGTATCTTTTGAGCGCCAGATCCAATTGAAGGTTATTATCCAGGGCGAATAAGGATCCAAGGCATAAGCTCGGCTGCGAAATAAAATCCCTCACGCTGATGAATTTACCGGAGGGAAGCACGGCGATTGGTTTTTGCGCCGCATAATCCTTGAAATTCAGTTTTCCAATTTTCATAGATATTCTCCTTTCAATATTTTAAAATTATAATTATAAAACAAACAAATAAATAAACAATAGAGATGGGTCTCGACAATTGTATCGCGTTTTATCGTTTTGCGCGTAAACCATAATTTCCCCGCAATTTTAAATAAGAGCGTTATGCTTACTGAAACTTGTTTAATTCCCTGGAATTTCCCCTTCTCTTTTCTTTATTTTTTAGTTTAAAATCAATTCCGTTTCAATATGTCAAGAAAAAAATAGACGCCGTAAACGATTCGATCGTGATTACCCGTCTTCTTGATTAACTATAGCGAGGCGGGCGCGTCTGTGTCGTCGTCAAGACCATGGCAAGGCAAGCGAACGCGATTATCAACATGGTTTGATACGCTATTGTAGAAAAAAAGTGATTTACGTAAGGCGCCTCTATTCGGATTTACCTTATTCGACTTCAGAATTATTGGATGTTTAAAAAAATATCTAACAACGTATTATAAAAAGTCGTTTTTAGCGCTTTTTATCAATGTGCAAAATATTGCGCAATTTGTTTTTATTTGTGATTTCTCAAATGGGGATTTGTGGGAACGGATACCGTACGAAAAAAGGACATTTTTTATATAAAATAAAAGAAATTTCAGGGCAAAAATACAATATATTGTATGTAATGTAAGGATTTAGTCCAATATGATGATGCTTGTTAACTCTTATTCATCACCCTGCAATAATTTATTAAATTTATCCTTGATTTTTTTTGTGGAAAATTGTGTAGATTTTAACCATATAAGTGGGAAGCAGTGGAGTAAATGGTTAAAAACTTGCAAACATCTCCCATAGAAAAATCAGTAAAAACCGAATATGGATTCAGGACTTTTCCCGGGATCCGGATAATGTAACATGGAAAATGCGCCCAACATCACTTCAATAGGCTTTATCGGGGGGAATAAATACAACATCGATTCCAAATCCCGCGTTTGTATCCCGCCTGATTTCCTTGACCTCCTCGATACGAAATATAAATCGGAACATCGCAGCGTGGTGACCCTGATCAGCCTGAATCGCTCCATTGCCGTCTATCCGATAGCCAATTATCTCAGATTCCTCGAAGACATCCAGAAAAAGTCGATCCTTGATCCTGACATGCGTTCCCTTCTGAATATGATCCAGGGCTCCTCTTCGATGCAGACGATCGATAGTCAAAACAGACTGCGCCTTTCCGAGGAACTATTGAAACACGCCAAAATTTCCCCGGATGATACTGGTTCGATTAATACCTCTTCCAAGGCGGCGTATGTCAAGGGATTTATCGATCATTTTGAAATATGGGCTGTGGATCGCTGGGATAAGTTTATTGAAAATACCATAGAGAAGGTGGATAGTATCTCGAAAGATTTGTCGAAGACTCTCGATAAGTAAGAGCGTCATATCTCAAAGGAGGTTTGTTTTTACCTGTGGAAGCTGATAAAGGCCAGAAGTTCCAACTTCGTCTTTTCCTGCGCCCCGAGTCCGGTTGCGGTTCCCGTTGTCTGTTGTTCCTGTTGTTTGTGACAATGCTGTCGTTGACCGTTCCAGTTCCGGTTCCCGTTCCTGTAGTCGTTTGTTCCCGTTGTCCGTTCCAGTACTTGCAGTCCGTTCCTGTTCCAGGCAGAAGCAGTACGCGACAGTTCCTGTTTCCGGTTCCAGTACGAGTTGTCGGTTCAAGTGGAAAAGGAGCTTATCTGAGCCTTTTTCCCCACCTTGGATGAAATCTTCCGGCCTTTATCAGTTTCCCGTTAAAATAAGGCGATGAAAGAGTATCTGCGCGTCCATAAGCCTGTGATGGTGAAGGAGGCGCTGAAGTATCTATCCCCCGTCGCGGGCGGGAGATTTATAGATGCGACAATAGGAGCTGGAGGACATGGCGGGGCGATTCTTGAGCGGATATTACCCGGAGGCCTGTTGATCGGACTGGATCGAGACAGGCGGATGTTGACTCTTGCCCGTGACGTATTGACAAAGAGTGGATTTCCTGAGGAGGCATGGAAATTATATCCACTCTCTTATGCGGAAATGGAAAAAGCGGTGGATGCCTCGGGCCTGGCCGGGGTGGGATTCCACGGTATCCTCTTCGACCTGGGGGTTTCCTCCCTTCATCTGGACGATCCCCAGCGCGGCTTCAGCTTTTCAAGCGATGGCCCTCTTGATTTTCGGTTCGATCAATCCCAATCCCTCACAGGCTCTGATGTGGTAAATGAGTGGCCCGAGGCGGAATTAAGCCGCCTTTTCCGGGAAAACGGCAATGAGCGCTTTTCTCGGGCCATTGCCAGGAGGATATGTCAGGTGAGGGACAAGACTTCCATTCAAACGACCCGGCAACTGGCGGAAATCGTACGCCAGGCGATTCCCCCGCGTTTCAGAACCACGAGACGAAATCCCTCCACCCTTGTTTTTCAGGCGATCCGGATTGCCGTTAATGATGAACTGTCCCTTTTGCGAACCGGTCTCGCAAAGGCGCTTGGATTCCTGGCGCCCTCAGGCGTGTGTTGCGTCCTGTCCTACCACTCCGGAGAGGATCGCATTGTCAAACTGGCGTTTCAGGAAGCGGCAAGAAGGAACCGGGAGAATCCCGAGTTTGAATTATTGACGAAAAAGCCCGCGCTTCCCGAACAGGATGAGATTCGGGAGAACATTCGAAGCCGCAGCGCCAGATTGCGCTGCATAAAAAGGATTCGTCCTGAAAATGAATAAATGGAAAAATTTCAGGGAGTACGGAAAAAAAGGCCCGTCTTTGACTACGGCGCGTATGGTCTTTTTCCTTTTCTGTTTTTCTGTTTTGACCTTTTTCCTTCTGGCTCACATTTTCCTGAGGTTCACCATCCGAGACCTGCGGATCGAGGCCGCCAGACTCCAAAGACAGTATGACAAGCTGATGGCAATGGAGAAAAGTCTGATATGGGAGATCGGCGCCATGAGCCAGGGGGACCGGCTGCGCGAATTGGCGATGCAGGAACTCGGTTTGAGGGATGCAAATCCCGCCTCCATCGAGAAACTGACCGTATCGGAGAGTCTGATAGCCAGCTATTCGGCGGGAGGGATGAATTCCGGATACGAACAGGCGCGATGGATGGAGGAAAAATATGCAAAGGGAATCGGGAAAGAGGTCGGTTCCTTTCTTGAGATCAATAAGGAATTGAACGCCAAGGAACAGGCTTTGGATGAGGTTTGGAAGAAGATAAAGGAAAAAGAAGATGAAAAGAATTCCGATAAAGACGCTGGTTTGAGATCGAAAAAATAAATCAGGGGGTAGAATATAGGACGGAAACGGAGAAAAAATTAATAAAAAATTTGCCAGACTGACCTCGTATTGATTTTCCAGTGAAGAGGAAGGACCTTCCCGAAAGAGAAGGACCAGGTTCTGGTTCCAGTTCAGGCTCCTGTTCTTGTTCCTGGCGTTTACCGCGTCCCGCTCCAGTTATTGCGCCTGATGACCGTTCCCTTTCCAGCTGCTGTTCCTGACCCCCGTACCGGAAGAAGGATGAGCGATTTTACGGATCGTGGGCTCATCCAAGTCAGTCTGGCTTTTTATTTATCCGGAGGAGAAATAAAATTTATTCCTCCTCCGGGAATACTGAAATAATATCTATCGAAGGACAGGTTCGAGAGTCAAGAAAATGTTGCAAAAAGGATACAAAATCAGAATCCTGATCGTATTCATCGTCCTTTTTCTGCTTTTCATGGCGGTGGAAGCGCGCTTGTATCAGCTGCAGATTTCCAGTTACGGTTATCTGACGCGGAAGGCGCAGGAAATCCATGTCAAAAGAAGGGTGATCAATCCCTTTCGCGGCGAGATTGTGGATCGCAACGGTAATGTCCTCGCTGTTTCAACGCGCCTCAAGTCTCTGTATGTGAATCCACTCGCCATTCCTTCCGAGAAAAAGGAGGAACTGGCAAAACTCCTTTCTCCCGTTCTTGTCATTCCTCCGGAAAAGATTCAGGCGAGGCTGGAAGGAAAATCTCATGTATCCCTTGCCAGAAAAATTTCCCAGGATAAGGCAATTCAGGTGGATGAAATCCGCAAGAATCTCAAGTTGATCTCCAATTCCCTCTACTTCGTGGAGGAAAGCAAGAGGCTCTATCCCCTGGGGAGAACCTTGTCCCCGGTTCTCGGGTACACGACCATCGATGATTCCGGCGATAACAGGGGCATCTTCGGATTGGAATTGAAATATAACGACTGGCTTTCCGGAAAGTATGAGAAAACCGTTTCTCACAGAACCGCCCTTCATCAGTACCTGGAACCGATCGAACAGGACCTCCTCGAATCGACCTATGGGAGCCGCCTGATTCTCACGATTGATCAGACCCTTCAATATATCGTCGAAAAAGCCCTCCGCTCTTCCCTTGCGGAAACTAGGGCGGATTCCGCAGTCGGACTCCTCCAGGATGTCAAAACCGGTGAAATCCTCGCGCTATGTTCCCTGCCTTCCTTCGATCCGGATATTTTCCACACTTACGATGCGGAGCTGCGTCGCAACCGCTGTATCAGCGATCCTATCGAACCCGGATCGGTCATGAAGATATTCACGGCAGCGATCCTTCTCGATACGGGGCTTGTGCGGATGGATGAGATCATCGATTGCCGGATGGGACACGCCGTTCTGGATGGACGCAGCGTCTGGGATGCGGGCGGGCACAAAATGGGACGCGTCCCCTTCCCGGAAACCTTTTATTTTTCCAGCAATGTGGCGTTTTGTTCCCTGGGGCTCCGGATCGATCCCATCATCTATTATTCCTATCTGCGGGCGTTCGGATTCGGGCAGAAAACCGGAATCGACCTGCCGGATGAAAGCGCCGGAATTCTCTATCCTGTATCCAAATGGACAAAATACTCCCGCACTTCCCTTGCCATGGGGTATGAAATCGGAATAACGCCTCTTCAAATCATAGCCGCCATCAGCGCCTTGGGAAACAGGGGGCAAAGAATGCAGCCTTACCTGGTAAGGGAAATCCAGGATGCCGGCGGGCATGTGATCCAGAGTTTCAAACCGCGCGAAAAATTCCGGATGGTCTCTCCGCAGACTGCGGATAGAATCCTCGGATTGATGGAAGGGGTTGTCGTACAGGGAACCGGGAAAAAGGCGATGGTGTCCGGTTACAGGATCGGGGGGAAAACCGGCACCACGAGAAAATCCAACAAGAAGGATGAACGGGAATATATCGCAGGATTCGCCGCCCTCTTTCCCATCGAGAATCCCCGCATTGCCTGCTACATCGCCATCGACAATCCGAAAGGCGCCTATTACGCATCGGATGTCGCCGTGCCGGTTTTTCGTGAAATCGCCCGGCAGACCTTGAGTCATTTCGCCATACCTCCATCCATTGCCACGGAAAAGATGCAAGTGGTAGAGCCTGTGGAAACCGTGGCGCCCAAATCAATGGTTCGGAAGGAAGCCCCCCAGGTTCTCCCGGGTCAGATGCCGGATTTTTCGGGATTGACCATGAAGGAAGCGCTGAAGGCGCTTCGGAACTACTCTTTCGACGTCAGATTCGTCGGAAGCGGGGTGGTGATCGATCAATCGCCCAAACCAGCCGCCGCCTTGACTGATTTGAATGAATGCGTCCTGGTTTTTGGAAAACCAGGCGCAATAAATCTATCTGGAAAGGAACTTTAATCTGTGACATCACCCTTGATTCAGGATATCGCTTCGTATAACGGCAATGATCTTCGCCGCGAAGGCAAGAGTAAAAAATCATCATCCCGGGAATGCGGGAAGACTATGAGGCTGGGCACCCTCCTCAGAAGGGCGGGGCTCGATTCGTATTTGAAAGGAATCGACGCCAATCCCCTGGTCTCCGGAATTTCGGACAATTCCAGGCATGTCCTTCCCGGCGATCTCTTCGTGGCGATCAAGGGAGAGAATTCGGATGGACACCGGTTCCTCTCCGACGCCGTTTTATGCCGCGCCTCCACGCTTGTCGTTCAGGATGAAATCCCCGGATTTCCCGGCGTCGCCATGATCAGGGTCCCGGATACCCGCGTGGCGCTCGCCCATATCGCCCACGCTTTTTATGGATTTCCAACGAAAGACAAACTGGTCTGCGGCGTGACCGGCACCAATGGAAAGACCACGACCACGTACCTTCTCCGGTCCTGCCTGGAGGCTGGGGGCGTCCCCAGCGCTTTGATGGGTACGATTGAATATGATCTGGGTTCTTTGAAAATCAAGGCGAACAACACAACCCCCTCCGCGCTGCAGCTCGCCCGCTACTTCCACCAGATGACGCAGAATCATCTTTCCGCTGCGGTGATGGAGGTATCCAGCCACTCCGTAGTGCAAAAGAGAATTCTCGATATCAATTTCCGGATTGGAATCTTCACTAATCTGACCCAGGATCACCTGGATTATCACGAAAACATGGAATCTTACCGGCAGGCCAAATGGCGTTTCTTCGAAGATTATATCTTGAAAAATCCGGAGGGCGTTGGCGTTTTCAATCTGGATGATGAAACAGGACGCTGGTTTGCGGATCTTTCCAAGGGATGTAAATGGACCTACGGCATGCAATCTTTCGCAGATGTCTTTCCGGAGGATTACAGCCTGCGCCCCAGCAGAACCCGGGCGCTGCTGAACGCCCGGGGGGAAAAGATCGAGATTGCCAGCGCTCTCCCGGGGAGATTCAATATCATGAATATCCTGGCTGCCACTGCAGGGGCGCTGGCTGCGGGCTTGCCCTTGAAAACGATTGCCGATGGCATAGCGAGGCTGAAATCCGTTCCAGGGAGGTTTGAATTGATCCGTATGGGGCAGCCCTTTTCCGTGGTGGTGGATTACGCCCATACGCCCGACGCCCTGGAGCGGCTCCTGGCGAGCGCCTGCGATTTCAATCCGCCGCGCATCATTACCGTTTTCGGTTGCGGTGGTAACAGGGACAGGGACAAGCGCCCCAAAATGGCTTCCACAGTGGCGCGTTCCATGATGAGAAATTCCGTGGATTACGCCATCCTGACGAATGACAATCCTCGGATGGAAAATCCCGGCGATATCGCCCGGGAAGCGGAAGGCGGCTTTGCCGGTTTTTCCGATTTCTCGAAAAGATACGAAATCATTATGGATCGCCGCATGGCGATCCGGCGCGCCCTTTCCATGGCGCAAGAAGGCGATGTCGTCCTGATCGCAGGAAAAGGGCATGAGGATTACCAGGTGATGGGCTCGGAGATTCTGCGCTTCGATGATCGTGAAACCGCAAGAGAAATTCTCGATGAACTGGGTTATTTCGATAATTATGCCAATCAAGGGGAGGAATAGTATCATGCATCTCAAGATTTCTGAAATTCTCAAGATGACCGATGGACGCCTCATTTCCGGAAATCCGGAGATATGCGTTGAATCATTCTCCACGGATACGCGTCATATCAAACCGGGCGATTTTTTCATAGGATTGAAGGGGGAAAACTTCGACGGCTCCCTGTTCGCTCCAGAGGCGTTCAAGATGGGCGCCATTGGGGTCATGGTCAACAAGGTTCCCGAGGGAATCGACCTTTCTCCGGATAAAAATTGCGTTGTCGTGGAAGACCCCCTTCGCGCCTTGGGTGATCTCGCAGCGCTCTGGCGGCAGAAAAAAAATCCCGGCGTGGTGGCTGTTATGGGCAGCTCCGGAAAAACGACGACCAGGGAGATGATCGTCCATCTTGCCTCCTCGCGCTTTGCCCTCACGGCGACAAAGGGAAACAACAACAACGCAATCGGACTGCCCCTGACCCTTTTCGATATGGATGACAACACGGATGTCGCCGTGGTCGAGCTGGGTATGAACGCAGTGGGCGAAATGCGCCGATTGGGTGAAATTTCAGACCCGGATTTTCTCGTGGTGACCAATATCGGCCGCGCCCATATCGGGATGTTCGGTTCGAGGGAAGGACTGATCAGGGCGAAGGCGGAGATATTCGACAGCCTGAGACCCGAATGTCTCCTGATTACCAACGTCGATTGTCCCTATACCTCCGCATTCCTGAAACATGCGCGGCATAAGCATCCGCGCTTTACTTACGGCGCGCAGAGAGACGCCCATATCCGCGCCACGGATATTCAATCTCTCTCCCTGGAAACTTATCAATTCAGCCTTTTCATCGACGATCAGGAATGGGGCGTCATGAGGATTCCCCTTTTCGGGCGTTTCAATGTCTATAACGCCCTGGCCGCGATCTCGGCGCTGTACGCCATGGGAATGGACATGGACGCCATAGGAGAGGATATACAGCGTTTCATTCCCGCGCGCATGCGTTCGGAAACGCATCATATCAACGGCGTCCGCATTATTTCCGATTGTTA
The DNA here is from genome assembly GCA_016931135.1 of Candidatus Sumerlaeota bacterium. Classification (GTDB taxonomy): domain Bacteria; phylum Sumerlaeota; class Sumerlaeia; order MWCT01; family MWCT01; genus JAFGFK01. The sequence continues at coordinate 15,010 of JAFGFK010000327.1, forward strand.
CAACGCGAACCCGGATTCCGTAACGCAGGCTTTGTATTCCTTGCGGGAGGGAATCACGCCCGGGAAAACCACTGTGGTGCTGGGAGACATGCTGGAACTCGGCGCCGATGAAGAAAAATATCACAAGGAAGTGGGCGCCCTTTTCGCCGATCTGGATGTGGACCTCCTGATCACCTATGGGAAACTGTCCTCCCTGGCAAGCGAAGAGGCGGCGTCATGGGGACAGACGGTTTATCATGCCCAGACGCATGAGGAGATAGCGTCCTTTCTCCTGGATCGGATCAGTCCGGGAGACGCCGTATTGATCAAGGGGTCCCGGCGCATGCAGCTGGAAAATGTCGTTAGAATGGTGAAGGATTTTCTGGGATCGCATGATCTTGTGGCGCAGGAGAAAGAGACATGATTTTTCTCTTGATCAGCTATATTCAGCGTTTGGGAAACGACATCGGCGGATGGGGCGTATTCCGTTATATCAGCGTCAGGGCCGCCTTTGCCCTGATCATTTCTTTTCTGAATGGCATTATCCTGGGTCCTCCCATGATCCGTCAGTTGCGAAAACTCAAGATAGGGCAGCAGATTCTTCTCGTTACTTCATCGGATGGCGTCAAACTGCCGGATAAACATCTGGATAAAAAAGGGATTCCCACCATGGGAGGCGTCATCATTGCCGCCGCCTTCCTGTTTCCGGTTTTGCTCCTGTGCAACCTCACCGATCCCCTGATTCTCATGCTGATATCGGTAAGCATTGGATTTGGGCTCCTGGGTTACCGGGACGATTATCTGAAAATCAAGGAGAAGAATTCCGCGGGATTGTCCCCGCGCATGAAGTTTATCTTTCAGATTCTTCTCGGATTGATCGTGGGCGTTTTCATGAAGGTCAAGGGAGAGGCTATTGTTTATTCCTATACAAGTCAGGCGGGTGGAACGCACATCACAGTTCCGTTTATCAAGGGCTGGTATCCGGACCTGGGGTGGTTTTACATCCTTTACGCCATTTTCGTGATCACGGCGACATCCAATGCGGTCAATCTGACCGATGGGCTGGATGGGCTCGCCATTGGAACGGTCATCATCGTCGCTGCAAGTTATGGCATTGTGGGTTACCTCGCGGGCAGGGCGGATTATTCGCGTTACCTGATCATTCCCTATGTGCCCGGGGGAGGAGAAGTCGCCATTTTTCTCGCGGCGCTCGTGGGGGCTTCCGTGAGCTTCCTGTGGTTCAACGCCAATCCCGCCCAGGTATTCATGGGCGATACGGGCTCTCTTCTCCTCGGCGGATTGATCGGCGCGATCGCCCTTTTCCTCAAGCAGGAGTTGTTGCTGGTGATCATCGGCGGTATCTTCGTTCTGGAAGCCCTTTCCGTTATCATGCAGGTCGCAAGTTACAAGTTCAGAAACAAGAAAAGGATTTTCCTGATGTCGCCGATACATCATCATTATGAAAAAAAGGGATTGGCGGAACCCAAGATCATCGCGCGTTTCTGGATTGTCGCAGCGCTTCTTGCCCTGGCAGGTTTGACTTCTTTGAAATTGAGATGATCGCAAGGAGAAGGAATTCATGCGGGATGCGGAAAAAAAATATCTTGTCCTGGGCGCTGCCCGAAGCGGCATGGCTGCGATACGGCTTCTTTGCCGCCTCGGTCGCCCTTCCTTGATGGTTGATGACAAACCCGCATCCTCTTTTCCCAATGAATCGAGGGAACTCGTCGCCCTGAAAGTCCCCTTTTATTCCGGCGAAAAGATTCCCGATTCCCTGTGGAACGATATCCAGCTCGTGATTACAAGCCCGGGCGTTCCCCTGAAACACGCATTGATATCTATAGCGCTGGAAAGGAAAATTCCCGTGATCGGGGAAATGGAATTCGCTTCCCGCTTCGCCAGGGCGCCCATCGCCGCGATTACGGGCACCAATGGCAAAACCACAACCGTGCGCCTTGCAGTGGAAATCCTTTGCGAGGGAGGAATCCCTTCCATTCCCACAGGCAATGTGGGATTGCCCTTATCCCAGGCGATTCTCGAAGACGCCGTGAATCATGAAAAGGGGTGTCTTGTCACCGAGGTTTCCACATTCCAGCTGGAAACCATAAGAGATTTCCATCCCAGAACCGCAGTACTTTTGAATATCACTCCGGATCACCTGGATCGCCATGAAACTATGGAAGCCTACCGGGATTTGAAATACCGTATTACCGAAAATCAAAGATCCGATGATATCCTGATTGTAAATGAAGATGATTCCCTGTGTTTCGATCTATGCAAAAAATCCCGGGCGCAATGCCTGACTTTTTCCATCGAAAAAAAGGTGAAACGAGGCGCTTTTCTGGAATCCGGGATTCTTTATCTGAATCTCGGGGATGCCGTTCCGCTTCTCAAGAGCGATGAAATCCCGATTCCCGGGATGCACAATATTCAGAATATTCTTGCCGCCGCGCTTGTCGGCGCGTCCTTTGGAGTAAAACCGGAGATCATGGCAAAAGCGGTCAGGGCTTTCAAGGGAGTGGAGCACCGGCTCGAATTCGTCTCGGGCATAAACGGCGTTAGATTCTATAATGACAGCAAGGCGACCAACTTGGACTCGATGGAAAAGGCGCTTCTGAGTTTTTCGGCGCCGATCGTGCTCATCACCGGAGGAAGAGACAAGGGAAACAACTATCAGAGCCTGAATTCCCTGATCGGCGCCCGGGTAAAGTTTCTTGTATCTATGGGAGAATCCGCTCCCCTGATCATGAAATCCTGGGGACGCATCTGTCCTTCCGCTTCCGCAGACTCCATGAGAGATGCGGTTCAAAGAGCCTTTGACGCCGCCTCTTCCGGCGATGTGATTCTTTTTTCGCCCGGTTGCAGCTCCTTCGACGCCTTTCAGAATTATGAACACAGGGGAAGGGCGTATAAGGAAGAGGTTGGAAATTTTCTTTCCGGGAGGAATGCGCCCCATGATTAAAAGCGCCACGCTTGGAATTTTCATCGCCACGCTGTGCCTGGTCTGCATCGGTACGGCGATGGTGTACAGCTCGAGCGCAGCCATGTCCGCTTATCAGAAGAGAGTGATACTCAGCAGAAAGGCGCCCGATGTATTGAAGGAAACCAACCTGTATCACGACGCGTCCTTTTTGAAAAAGCAGGTTCTATGGGTATTCATTTCCATAGCGGTTCTTGTTTTCTTTTACCATTACGACTATGTCAGCCTGGGGCGGAAGTCATACTGGATACTCGGATCGACCATCTTCCTGCTCCTTATGGTTCTGGTGGTTGGAAACAGGATAAATGGGGCGAAGCGATGGCTGAGGCTGGGACCTTTTACTGTGCAGCCCTCGGAGTTCGCCAAGCTGGCTCTGGTCATTTTCATGGCGCGATTCCTCTCCGAACACAAGGACAAGGTCAAGAGCTTTGCCCGCGGCTTCCTTCCTGTTCTGAGCATCCTGTCCGCAACCCTTGTTCTGATCATTCTGGAACCGGATTTCGGGACAACCGTCATCATCGGCATGATTGTCTTCACCATCTGGTTCATCGCCGGTTTGCGCCTCCTGCATCTTTCCTCGCTGTTTCTGGCAAGCCTTCCCTGCGCCATCGTGGTGATTTTGTTGAATCCCTACCGCGTGAGACGCATTCTCGGATTCCTCGATCCCTGGAAACACGCCAGAGGAAGCGCGTACCAGGTGATCCAATCCCAGATAGCCGTTGGATCCGGGGGGCTCACGGGAAGGGGGCTGGGCGAAGGGCTCCAGAAGTATCATTTCCTTGCCGAATCTCACACGGATTTCATCTTTGCCATTGTGGGGGAGGAACTGGGTTTTATCGGAGCGACTCTGGTACTCCTTTTGTTCGTCGCCATTTTGTGGATGGGGGTCATCGTTGCCCTCAGGGCGTCGGATTACTATACCGGGCTCCTTGCCTCGGGCGTCGTCACCATGATCACGCTTTCCGCTGTGGTGAATTTTTGCGTGGTTCTGGGACTTTTGCCTCCCAAAGGGCTTGCCCTTCCTTTTATCAGTTATGGAGGATCATCGCTTCTGGCGAACATGGCGGGCATAGGCATTCTGCTCAATATATCGAAGGTTACGGAGGAATCCCTGGGAACAAGACTCCGAAGGAAGTTCTGATGTCGAAGAAAATACGCATGAAGAACGGGACCGCGCACATTCCGAGAATCCTTTTTGCCGCAGGAGGTACGGGGGGACATATTTATCCCGCCCTGGCGGTGCAAAAGGCGCTCTCCGGCATGAACGGACGGATCGAATGCAGGTTTGCGTGCGGCGCCCGCCCACTCGAGTATGATCTTTATATCCGCTCAGGCGTGACGCCGGTTGTCTTGAACATTCCCTCCAGGAAAACCGGCTTTATGGGGCGTTTTACGGATATGTTCCGTTTGTCTCTTGGATTCATGCAGGCGTTTTTCTTTCTTCTGAAATGGAAGCCGGATTGGATACTTGCCCAGGGAGGGTATGTCACGGCGCCGGTCCTTGCGGCAGCGCGTATCCTTCGGATTCCCTACGATGTTCAGGAACAAAACGCCATACCCGGCAAAACGAATCGATGGTTCGCCCCGGGCGCTCATACCATCTATTGCTCTTTCCAGGATGCGGCGTCCCGCTTTATGAGGCTCGATCCGGATTTTCGATGCCTTTATACCGGCATGCCTTTGCGCCCGGAATCCCTTGTCCGTAAGGAAACGGATAAAATTCTTTCCCGGAAGAGCCTGGGGCTCGAGCCGGAGCTGCCCTTGCTCCTTGTTCTCGGTGGAAGCCAAGGCGCAGCGAATCTTTACAGGCATTTGTCAGACGCCCTTCGTGAGATTGACGGTAAGCCGTCATCGTGTCCGGATTTTCAATGCCTGTGGAGCAGCGGGGCGCAGAATTTCGATTGGATTCAAAAGGAATTGGAATCCCGATCCTTGCATAGAATCCGGGTCCGCGTTCAGCCTTATTTCGACGACATGGGCAGGGCGTTTTCCGCAGCGGACGCTGCGGTATCGAGGTCCGGGGCTTCCTCTGTGGCGGAACTCATGGCAAACCGGATTCCGACGATTTTTGTCCCCCTTCCGAATTCCAAGGACAACCATCAGTGGTTCAACGCCCGGGTTGCCGTGGATGCCGGCGCGGCGATACATATCGAGGAGGATGGCAATGCGGGTCAATCGCTGGTTCGGGGGATAACGGAACTGATGGCTTCCGGGGAGCGGAGGGCGCAAATGAGCGAGTTCGCCCGGGGACTTATGCCGCAGGATGCGGCGGAAACGATAGCCAGGGATTTGTTGAAAAAAGTTAAAAATTCTTGTTGAAATTTTAGAAGAGGAGTGTCATAAATTATTTAATTTCGGTTGAAATGCAGAAGTTACTTTTGTTGTTCTTGTTGCTTGTTGCGGGTAGCTTTACTTACTGATCCTGTTGTAAAGGCGGTTGTTGATCATGTTCCAGTCGAAGCGGGTGCATTTTATTGGCATTGGCGGCGCCGGAATGAGCGCCATAGCCTGGGTTCTCCTCCAAAAAGGCATTCCTGTCAGCGGTTCCGATCTTTACGCCAACTCTCGAACATTACGACTTGAACAAAACGGCGCGCGGATTTTTTATTCCCACGATCCGGACAATCTGAAGGATGTGGGTCTTGTCGTTTTTTCCTCAGCCATTACGGATGACAACCCGGAAATCATCCAGGCGCGCAGAATGAAACTCCCCCTGTGGCACAGGTCCGCCATGCTTGCCGAACTCCTCGAGGAAGGGGAATCCATCGCGGTTGCGGGAACCCACGGAAAGACGACAACCACCGCCATGGTTTCCATGATTCTGGAACGCGCAGGGGAGAATCCCACGGTTCTCATCGGCGGCGAAGTAACGGGATGGGAGCGCAACGCCAAACTCGGCTCCGGAAAATACATCGTCGCCGAGGCGGATGAAAGCGACGGAACCCTCCTTTCCTATTTTCCCACCTACGCCATCATCACGAACGTGGAATCCGATCATCTGGATTTCTACAAAAACTATGACGCCGTTAAAAAACTTTTCGATAAATTTCTGAACCAGGCGCAGGAGGGAGGGTGCGCTATCCTGTGCGCCGATGATCCGGGGATTCGGTCCATTACCCGTCTTTCCACTTCACGAGGACGCAGCTTCTACAGCCTGATCGCCCCCGAATGTGAATACTTCGCTGATGACGTGGTTATGTTTCCGGGCGGCTCTTCGTTTACGTTTTGCGTCAAGGGCGAAAAAATCGGGAAAGTCAGGCTGTCCATCCCAGGAAGACACAATGTCTCCAACGCCCTGGCTTCCCTTGCCCTGGGGCATAAGCTGGGCGTGGATTTTTCTTCCATGAAGAATGCCCTGGAGAATTTCCATGGGGCGAAGCGCCGCTTCCAGATCAAGGGCGAAGTCGATCATGTCATGATCGTGGATGATTACGCCCATCATCCCACAGAGGTCGCCTCCACTTTGAGCGGCGCCATTCCCCTGGTCAACCAGAGAGGGGGACGCCTGATTACCGTGTTCCAGCCCCATCGCTTCACCAGAACGCAAGCCTTCTATCGCGAGTTCTCCCGCGCCTTCGATGATTCCGACATCGTCATCATCACGGACGTATATTCCGCAGGGGAAGAACCCATCGAAGGCGTATCCGGCGAAATGATCTACAACTCCCTGATCGAAAAGGGTCGCGAAAACGCGTATTACATACCCGATATCGACAATATCTGCGATATGTTGACGCCCCTTTTGATTCCGGGCGATCTCGTCATCACGATGGGGGCGGGGAATATCTGGAAGATAGGCGAAACTCTTTTGAAGAACCTCGAGTCCCATGATATCAAATCTCATGCAACGGCAGGCGCTGCGAGAATATGATGAAGGCGAATATCCACATCAAAAGAATGAAAGGCGTGCGGTATCTTATGAATCAGGCGCTGTCATCCTATACCTCGATGCAGGTGGGAGGAAGAACGGCGATGATCCTGCAGCCGGAGGATATGGACGCCCTGGTCCGATTGACAACCTATCTGCATGAAAAGAACGTTCCCTTTTACATCCTGGGCGGCGGCACCAATACCATATTCGGCGAGGATGGTTTCCCCGGAGTCGTCATCCGCCTGGGAAGGGGGTTCCGCTTTCTCGAAAGACTGGACAGAAACCGCCTTCATGCAGGCGCCGCCGGCTTTCTCCCTCTTCTCCTGGAACAGAGCATGAAATGGAATCTATCCGGCTTGGAGTTCTGTTACGGCATCCCGGGAACGGTTGGAGGCGCCGTCGCCGGAAACGCCGGTATGGATGGCTTGGGAATACACGACTTCATCACGGTCATTCATGGAGTGACCCTCACCGGAAATCCGGTAACCCTTCGCAAAGGGGATTATTCCTACAGGTATCGGTATGTTGAATGGCCCAAGTTTTGTCTGGATTCCACAGGAAAAGTTCTCCAGAAAGTGAAGGACGAATCCCTGATCGTGACCTCTGTCGTTTTTCAGATGCAAGAGGCGAATCCCGAGGAACAAAACCAGCTGCTGGAGAAATACAAAATCATGCGATCACGGCAACCGGCGCAGCGCGGCACGGCGGGAAGCATATTCAAGAATCCGGCGGGGGATTATGCCGGGCGTTTGATCGAGGCGGCAGGGCTCAAGGGAAGAGCCATCGGCGACGCCCTGGTATCTCCAGCTCATGGAAACTGGATCATCAACAAGGGCAGGGCGTCCGCGCAGGATGTTCTGACCCTGATTTCACTGGTTCAAAATACGGTTTTCCGGAGATTCGGCGTCAAGTTGGAGCCCGAAGTCAAAATCGTCGGCGCCCCATGACGCCGCAAAGCATGAATGAAATAGAGACCTGATTCAAAGGCAGTGTCGGAGATGAAAAAGGAAAAGAAAAATTCGGAGTCAAACCGGAACAGGGATCCCTTCGGGATTCGCGTGAAATGGTTCTTTTTCCGCATCTTCAAGGTCGTCCTTTTTGGCTTATGCGTCGTGTTTTCCATCTGGTTTGGGTATCGCCTCCATTATTTCCTGTTCGAGTCCCCCTTCTTCCGGATTAAAAAGGTCGAGGTGGCGGGCGTTTCCGAGGAATTACAGGAAGAAATCCTTCATTTTATCCATCTGGATGATCTGGAAAATAATTACTACAACCTGCTGAAATATAACGTCAATGCGCTGAATCGTCATCTTCAGACCATGCCCAAGCTGCGTTCTGTCCGCATCATCAAGGATTATCCCTCGACCCTGCGCATACTGGCTCAGCCCAGGAAAGCGATTTCCCTGATATCGGCGAACGGTCTTTTTTTCGCCGATTCGGAAGGCGTGATCATGCAGAAAGTCCAACCTTGTCAATTGAAAGGCGTTGTTTTTCCCGTGATCACGGGTCTTCAGGAGACAAACATCGAGCCCGGAACAAAGATCGGGGAGGAGGCTTTCTTCAAAGCCCTGGATATTCAGGGCGCCTTTCTGAAACATAACGAGATATTGTACGATAAGTTGTCGGAGATGAATCTGAATCCCCAGGGCGATATCACGGCGGTCTTTATCGGGGGCGCGGAAATCCGATTCGGACGCAAGGATCCGCTGAAACGTCTCCCCGAGCTGGACGCCTTTATGAAAAAATTCATTTCTCCGAACATGACTCTGGAAGGATTTCGATACGTGGACCTGCGTTTCAATAAACAGATTGTGTATGCCTTGAGATAAAAGGAGCGCGAAGTTTTCCGGAAGGTTGTAGCGATGGCGGCTAAAAGACGAAAAAAGGCAAGGCATGTTATCGGGCTCGATGTGGGAACCACCAAGGTTTGCGCCATCATTGGCGAAGAAGCCCAAGGGGGGCGCAACATCCTTGGATTGGGAACCACCCCGAGCCTCGGAATCAAGAAGGGCATTGTCATCGATGTTGACCAGACGGTCGCCTCCATCGCCAAGGCCGTGGAAAAGGCTTCCCGCATGGCGGGGGTCGAGGGACAGGACCTTATCGTCGGAATCGCCGGCGGCCATATCGAGTGCCATAGTTCCAGCGCTTCCCTGGAGATCGTCAATCCCGAGCGAGGCGTCACCCGCAACGATATTGCGCGCGTTACGGAACGGGCAAAAGCCCTTTCCCTTCCCGTGGATCGGGAAATCCTTCATTTGATTCCTCAGGAATACGTCATCGACAGCGGACCTGTCAAAAATCCCCTGGGACAGGTCAGCAAAACCCTCGAGGTGAATGTTCATGTAGTCACCGCCGCTCTGACAGCGGTTCAGAACCTGATCCGGTGCGTCAAACAGAGCGGATTGAATACAACGGATATTCTGCTTCAATCCATTGCGTCCGCACAGGCAATCCTCGAAGAGGAGGAAAAGGAGTTGGGAGTTCTTCTTCTGGACATCGGGGGAGGAACCACGGATGTCGCCATCATCAACGGCGGGCATATCCGCTATTCCGGCGTGATCCCATTCGGAGGCGACAATTTGACAAAAGATATTGCCCAGGGATTGAAAATATCCCTTTTCGATGCGGAGAATGTGAAGAAGAAATATGGCTGCGCCATGACATCCTTGGCGCGTCCTGAGGAAAACTTCACAGTCGCCCAGGTTGTGAATCACAAGAAGATCACCGTGAGGAGGCAAAAACTCGCCGACATCACCGAGGCGCGCATCGAGGAGATATTCAACATGGTTCGCGATTCCATCAAGGCGTCTCCGTTCCGGGATAAATTCTACGCGGGCGTGGTTCTGACCGGCGGCGCCTCTCTTCTCGAAGGCGTCTGCGATCTGGGTGAGAAAATATTCGAGTGTCCCTGCCGCATGGGAGCGCCCCACGGGCTCAAGGGCATGACGAGCGTCATCTCATCGCCGATTTATTCCACGGGGGCGGGACTCGTTCAGCATGGGTTTTCGGATGCGCTGAACCAGCCCCCCAATGGAAGCGGTCTCTATGATTGGACCAAGAACGCCCTGATTAAAATTCTGGACTTTTTCAAATAAATTAAACCGGTAAGGAGGTAAAGTAGTCATGGCAGAATTCGAGTTCGAGGATCAGGATGAAAAGGAGAACAGGATGGATCTCCGAATCAAGGTGATTGGCGTTGGCGGCGCGGGTACTAATGCGGTTGACAGTATGATTGATCTGGGCTTGGAGAATGTGGATTTCTATGTCATAAACACGGACGTCCAGGCGCTGAGAAGGTCCCAATGCCCGAACAAACTTCAGATCGGCAAGGATATCACCCATGGACGGGGCGCCGGATCGGACCCGATCATCGGGGAAAAAGCCGCCCTGGCAGCTAAAGACACCATCAATGAAATCGTCATGGGCGCCGATATGCTTTTCCTCGCCGCTGGATTCGGCGGCGGAACAGGCACAGGCGCAACGCCCGTGGTAGCCGAAATCGCACGGGAACTCGGGGTTCTCACGGTGGCGTTCATTACGCGTCCCTTCCACTTCGAAGGACCCCAGAGAATGAAAAGGGCGGACCTGGGCATCGATCGCATGAGGGAATGCTGCGATACCCTCGTGGCAATCTCCAATGAACGTCTCCTCGAGGTGGTCGGCAACAAGGCGACCCTCACCGAGGCGTTCGGCATGGCGAATGAAGTCCTCGCCCAGGCGGTCAAAAGCATTTCCGAATTGATCACCGTCACGGGACTGATCAACGTGGATTTCGGCGATGTCAAGGCGGTCATGAGCGGAAACGGCGGCGCCGTGATGGGCGTCGGCGTTGGCAAAGGCGAAAATCGCGCCATCGAGGCGGTCAAAAAGGCTTGCTCCAATCCGCTGCTCGACAAGATCATGATCGACGGCGCCACAAGCATCCTCTTGTGCATCTCCGGCGCCGAGAATCTCAAACTTGACGAGATCAACCAGGCTGCCACAGCCGTGTATGAAGCCGCAGACCCCAATGCCAATATCACCATCGGCGTTGTTCTGGATCCGAATCTGAACGACCAGATCAAGGTGACCATCATTGCAACCGGCTTCCAGGATGAACGCCGCCAGATGGAAAGCAAGCCGGCTCAGGAGGAATTGACCCAGGCGGAAAGACAGGCTTCCCCTGCGCCCGTCGCAAAACCCACGCAGCAGCAGCCCGTTACCCTGAAGGAAAAACTGGAGTCCATGCTTGCCGCGGAAAGCGATGAATCCCAGGAGGAAAAACGCCCTCAGAAACCGTTCAAATCCGAGGAAAAAGTGAAGAGGGAAGAAGAGCAGCAGCAGGATTTTGTCGTGAATTTCAACCGCCCCGACAATCCATTGCGACGTCTCCGCGCTGAATCCTCCGCAAAAAAAGAGGAAAAATCCCCTGTGGAAGAAGACCTGGAATCTCCCGCTTTCCTCAGAAGAAGAAAGAGCCTTTTTGAGTAGGATGACTTCCGTCCTTCGTTTCTATCGCTCTGTATCGGGTTGATATCTCTTGAGTATCTCTTCCGATTGCTTTATCGGAAGGAGAGAAGAACGGGATAATAAGTAGAATATTGCCCAAGGTTTCCCCTCCGGATTTCGGAAAATCGAAAGGATTTCCACGGAGGGGATTTCTTTTTGTAACAGGGAATCCATCATGTTGAATTGCGTGGCAAGAATCGCATGATCTCTCTTTTCCCAATCCGGCGCGCCCGATAACGCCTCGGGTATGGATATCTTCCTGACAAGATCGTCGGATACGCCCAGGGTGACGTATTGAACTGTGGGATGACGATAAAGGTCGCCCGGGAGAAAAACGCGGACGCCCTGTTCCGCCAGCTTGACCGTTTTCCGCGCCGCTTCCGTCCAGCCGGCATTGGTTCTGTACCACAGGCGCGCATCGCTGCGGTATTCCTTTCCATAATAGAGCCCCAGATCACAGGAGGCGATGATGAACCATAAACTGCCCGTGATAAACGCCGCCCGCTTTTTCCTGAAAAAATCGTATATCCACTCGTAACACTCATTCAGACCAAAACCTGTGAAAATGGCGGTTGGGACGCACGCCCCGAAACTCCTCCCGAAATGCGGCGCCTCCGTGGATAATATCGTTCCTGATAGCATGAACGCGATCCATGAGAAAACCAGGATGGAAAAGGGTTCCCTGATTCTGCGTAAGCAAAGATATATCCCTCCGTAAAAAAACAGCGAGGCAAGGGGAGTGAGAACCGGCGCGCCCGGAATGTTCAAATAAGGATTCCTGTCCCCCCGGAAACTGAACATCAACAATGTGGATACAATATTTTTCAGTATCATGCGGAAACCCGACGCCACGCCGTTCTCGAACAGGGAAACCTCCTTCAACCTTCCGAAAAAGTGAAAGGGATTTCTTATGTAATCTATACCCAGGGGAAGAAAAACAAGGAATCCAGCCAGGAGGAACAGGGACAGATTTTTCCTGTCTTTCTTCCATACAAGGATTTCCCTCCGGAAAAGATGGATCAGGCATATTCCCAGGATAAAGGGGGCGAAACGGAAAGATAAATGGGTGTAAAATCCGAGTCCGAATACGATTCCGGAAACGAGATAACGAACCTTGCCTTGTTTTTTGACCGCCTCGAAAAAAGTGAAAAATGAAAGTCCCATCCAGAAGGGGAGCAGGATCGCGCGCAACGCCAGCCTGCTGTTGTGAATATGCCAGCGCATCCCGAGCAGCGAAAGAGCGGCAAGAAACGCGAGTCGCCTGTTGTTTGCGCTTCCTTTCACGAGAAGATAAACCAGGGGAACGGTCATTGCTCCGATCAGGAGTCCCGGGAGTTTCAGCGAAAATAGAGTTGGTTTCAGGAAAAGGAACACGAGTCCCACCAGGTACATGAACATGGGTTCGCGGGGATGCCCCTGCGTTGTGAAAAATATCGGGAAACCATGGACCGGAATTTTTCCAGGCGTCTTGACGATATTTCCGATGACCGAGAGCCCATCGAGCCCGTTGATCGCCTCGTCATACCAGAGCCCGGGCGGATGCCTATGGATAAAGGGGAGCCGTAACGCAAGGGCGAACAAAAACAAAAAGATGACGAGGGCGTATTCGATCTTTCGTTCGCGTTTTAATGGGATCAACATGTTTTTATGATCATTCCCGTAAAAAATAAAAACCTATGCCTGTTCTCTTTCACGCAAATTATCAAGCAAATAAAACACGGGAGAGGGTGGTTGGGCGCATCTTGACGCCGTTACGAGAAATGCGGGAGGATCTTATGGAGTCATTGGGTCATTCATGATAAAAATCCCTTCTTGACATATTCCGCCAAATTCAATATAGAAAAGCTTATTTTGTAATATTCGTCAAAACATTAAATTATCGGGGGGAAATTATGACACATTTCACATTACGGAAATCAATTTTTTTCTCGATCATTTTTGCATTGTTTCTCTTTGCGTCACGCGCAGAGCCAGAGCCTCCGGAAGCCCTCATGTTATCTTCATCCTTCATCACGCTTGATCTTAACGCTGATTTTCATGCGGTACCCACGGAAGCGGTTATCGGACAAAATATCTCCTTCTTCGATGATTCCACCAGCTCTCCCACATTATGGCAATGGGAATTCGGGGATGGTGATTTGAGTGAGGAGCAAAATCCTGTTCATGCGTATCAAAGCGCAGGAACCTTTACAGTTTCTTTATGGGCGGCGGATTCCGATAACGAGGATATGGAGGTGAAGGAGGATTACATCACTGTCAATCCGAGCCTCACCCCCACGCCTACGCCGACTCTCACCCCTACGCTTACCCCCACTCCCACCCCAACAGAAACCCCCACCCCCACGCCTACAGATACCCCAATACCTACGCCAACGTTGACCCCCACTCCGACTCCAACAGCCACATCATCTCCCACTCCGAGCCCCACCCCCACGCCGGCATTGATCGCTGATTTTCATGCGGTACCCACGGAAGCGGTCGTCGGACAAAATATCTCCTTCTTTGATGATTCCACCAGCTCTCCTACATTCTGGCAATGGGAATTCGGGGATGGTGATTTAAGTGAGGAACAAAATCCCGTTCATGCGTATCAAAGTTCAGGAACCTTTACAGTTTCTTTATGGGCGTCGGATTCCGATAACGAGGATACGGAGGTGAAGGAGGATTACATCACTGTCAATCC
>JAFGFK010000328.1 GCA_016931135.1 Candidatus Sumerlaeota bacterium
ATTTTTTAAAATCATGGTAAACAATATTTCCTTATTCTGGAGAAATCTTTTTGGGAGATGGCTCCTCTTTTTTCCCGGAGAATTTGCCGATTTCCATGAGGAGGAAATAATTGAGCAGGGTGCGGATGGCTATGATGGCGGAAAGCTGTCCGATGTCGGTCCATGTAGGGGCAAGGGTGGTTTTCAGGATGCTGGCGCCGATTAAAAATCCCAGCCCCAGGGAAAAGGAATGCCCGAGCTCCAGGCGGCTCTGGTGAATCGCCTTTGCCGTATCCGCGCCCATGAGGGCGTCTTTTACATAAACAATGATCGCCTTGATGAGTCCAATGAATATCACCACGATCGCCAGCAGCTGGCAAATTCCCACCACGCCGGAGTTGATAAATTGTATAAAATTATTCATCTTTTTTCTCCTGACTAGCGATAAATTTTTTATTGCGTTCCCGCCGCCTGGAGGGCAAGGGATTTCAAGCCTTTGAGGTCAACCTTGCCTGTTCCAAGAAGCGGAATCTGGTCGATTTTAAAATAACTATCCGGATGGGGTTTCCAGAGGTTCGGGATAGCGCTTTGATCCATGATGGTTTTGAGATTTTCCAAAGGTCCGGCTTGATCAGTGAAAAGAACCACGAGTTTTTCCCCCTTTTTCTCATCCGGAATGGAGGTAACGGCGATAACCTGTTCCGTTGCGCCCAAGCCGCGCAGATATTCCTCCTCGATGGCGAGATGCGGCACCATCTCTCCCCCGATCTTGCTGAAGCGCGAGATGCGGTCTGTGATGGTGATGAAACCGTCTTCATCCATTCTGGCGATGTCGCCTGTATTGTACCAGCCATCCTGTAAAACTTCCGAGGTTTTATCCGGTTTGCCGAGATATCCGATCATGACATTGGGACCTTTCACAAGAAGGAGACCTGGTTCGCCCATAGGAAGAAGCCTGCCGGAATCGGGATCTATGATCTTGACGGAAATGCCGGGAAGCGGATGCCCCACGCTGTTGATTTTGGTCCCAACCTGGTGAACTCCGCCGAGTTCGACATCGGGGACGTTGAAGGCTGCAACGGGAGAGAGTTCGGTTGCGCCGTAGCCTTCGAGGGGGCGGATGCCGAATTTCCGTTCAAAGGCGTCGGAGATGGGTTTACGGAGTTTTTCCGCTCCAGACACCACCCACTTGAGGGTTTTAAAATCTTCGGGCGAGGCTTTACGCATATACATCTGGAGGAATGTCGGGGTACCGAGGAGCATGGTGGATTTGTTCCTGCGAACCAGATCGGCAATCATGGCGCCATCGAGTGGGTTGGGGTGATAACTCACGGAAAAGCCGGATACCAGAGGAAGCCAGAGGGTGACCGTATAACCGAAGGAGTGAAAAAACGGCAGCGCGCCGCAGACATTATCTTTCGGAGAGAAATGCAGGATCATGCGCATCTGTTCGATATTGGAGATGATATTGTGATGGCTGAGCGCAACGCCTTTGGGTTCTCCGGTTGTTCCGGAGGAAAAGATGATGGTGGCTGGATCGTCGGCTTTGAACCTGAAGGCTGGGGTCAGGATAAAGGAGGGAAGGAAGAACGCCTTCAAAAGCGCGGAAATTTTTTGCGGGGTTCTTATTTTGGCAAACAGGTCTTCGAGATACAGGGTTTGGGTTTCTTCAGGAATTCGGAAGTCCCTGTATTTTTCGAGAAATTTCCGGGAGGTAAGCACGGTTTTGATGCCCGCCTGTTCTATTGCGGAGCGAACGGAGGATTCCGGCGCTGTAAAATTGAGATTGACTGGAATTTTTCCCATCATGGTAAGGGCGATATTCACCAGGGCGCCGGGAACAGAAGCGGGCATGACGATCCCGACCTTGTTCTCATCCTTGATCCATCTTTTCAATTCCGTTTTTAACATGACAGCAGCGGTGAGGCATTTTCCATAAGTGAGATTTCTCCCGAGGGTGTCATTCATAGCGAAACGAAACCAGTTTTTCTTTGCGGAGAGGACGAACATGCGCGCCAGGGACATGCGGGAAGGTTTCTGGAGATTGAACGCCTGCGTGGAAAGTTCCTGAACTGCGATCCGGACTTCAAGCGCAGTGGAGGAAGGAGGCATGGGTTTTCCGAAGATCACGGTGATCTTGTAGGGAATGAGCGAGGGAAACCGCGAAAGGAGTTTGCCATGATAATAGCTCAGGATGCTGCCCCATGCGCCGCCGAGATAGATCGGGATGATGGGATAATCGCTGCCTTTCACGATGCGTTCGAATCCGCGGCGGAACCCGAGCATGTTACCGGTGCGCGTAACGCTTCCCTCGGCGAATATGCATGCCATGTAGCCTTCATCCATCGCGGCGCGCGCCTGTTTGAGGGATTGCAGCATTTTTTTAGGGGAATCCCGGAAGGAAATGGGGATCACGCCCATGAGTTTGAAAAGGGGTTTCAGAAGTCTGCTTTCGTAGATTTCACGATACATGAGAAACCGGATGCGGCGCTGCTGGGTCGCCATGAGAAGCAGGGCGTCCACCCAGGAGACATGATTGCAAATCAGAAGCGCGGGGCCTTCGATCGGGATATTTTCCTGTCCATGAATGCGAATCCTGTAACCGAGGCGCATGACAACAACCGCTACGAAGCGAAGGAGAAAATCGGGCAGGATAATCAGCGTGATAATGGTAAGGATGAGGGTAAGAAGCCCCATGGCAAGAAAACCCCGCCCCGGGGTGAAGTGAAATACCTGGCTCATGAGATAGAGAAGACCTGCAGCGATAAGGACGCCGACAAAATCGAGGAAGTTTTTCGTGGCGAGGATTTTCCCCATGATTTCTTTTGGCGTGCGAAACTGGATGTAAGAATTCAGGGGGACGATGAAAAGCCCGGCGCTGGTTCCCATGATGAAGACAATGACGCCCACGAGAACAAGGTTGGGGGGAATCATGTTGAGGAGGAGGTTTGTTATGGTGAGCCCCAGGGCGCCGATGGGAACTACGCCGAATTCGATCTGGCGCCCGGAAAGACGACCCGCCAGATATGAGCCGAATCCGATGCCAAACGCGGCAAGGAGGAAAAACTGGCTGCTCGCCTCCTCGCTGATTTTGAGACGCTCGATGCCGTAAGGGATCACGTTCAGTTTGCAGAAAGAGCCGATGAGGAGAAAATATGCGGAGCCGATAACGGTAAGAAAAAGGTAACTGTCTTTTTTAAGGTCCCTGATGTTTTCGATGATCTCGATGGGGAGATACTGATCGAGGCGTCCCTTCACGCCGCAGGGAGGCGTCTTCCTGATTTTCAAACTGCACCATGTCCCTGCGATGGCGATCAGGATGCAGACAATTGCGGAAGCCGCGAAGAAATCCCGGAATACCCAGGACAATCCGCCTGCGGCGGACACGCCGAGAATGATAGCCAGGTAGGTGAAGGAAACAAGGATGCTGTTGGCTTTGGAGAGTTCCGATCTATCCACTAGTTCGGGGATGATGCTGTACTTGGCTGGGCCGAAAAAGGCGCTCTGGGTGGTCATGAGAAAGAGAGTCGCGTAAAGGGCAAGGGGGGATTTCGAGAGAAACGCGATGCCTCCCAGCGTCATGACTAAAATCTCGATGATTTTGATCCAGAAGGTGATCTTCGATTTGCTGAAGCGATCGGCAAGAACGCCTCCGGCGTGGGAGAAGAGGAGGAAGGGAATCACGAAAACCGCGCCGGCTGTGGCGGTTATGGAGCTGGCGTTTTCCTTTCCCTGGATTTTGATCAGGAGGAAGATGATCAGGAGCTGATAGATATTGTCATTCAGGGCGCCGAGGAACTGCGTGGCGTTGAACCAGCCGAAGCTGCCCAGGGGTTTTGACTTTTCGCAGGATTGCATGAGTTTATTTTATTTCCTTTAGAAATGCGATTGTTCTTTTTATTGCGTCCTCCGAATCATAATCGAACAGGATTATATGATTGCTTTTCGTATATTCAACAAAAGTTTTATTTTGGGAGGGGATTTTTTCGAAAAAGGATTTGGCGGAGTTGAAGTCTGCGGCAATATCGCCTTTTGAGTGAAACCAGAGGACATCGCAATGAATGCGGTCAATATTGGCGCGGGCGTTCCGGCTGATTTTTTCGAGTTCCCTCACGGTTTTCACTGGCAGATGTTTATAGGAATCATAGCGTTTGAACCCTTCGGGATCGTTGATGTTGGTGAAATTCGGATTGGGGGAATATTTTCGTTTTTTGACATAAGGCATGATCGTGAAGAGCCGTTTCGCCCAGTTTTCGGGCTTTCCGGGATAATACCATTTTTGCGTGATTTCTATGTAGGGACCAAACAGGATCAGTTGATCGATCTCGCGCTGTTCCGCAAGGTTGATGGCGATGGCGCCGCCCATGGAGAAACCGGCAACGGAGACACTGTCGTATTTTTGTTTCAGGGCGTCGAGGGAATTCAGGGCGTGGCAGATCATTTGTTCCTCGGTTATATCCTTGAGGTTTCGGGGGGTGGTGCCGTGCCCCGGAAGAAGGATGGCGTGAAAGGCGATGCCCTGAGATGCGAGTTCATCGGTGAGGGGTTTGAAATCAAAGGGGGAACCGCCGAAGCCGTGAACGAGGAGAACGGCGGGAGGGGCGCCGGGTTGGGATATTTCCGCAAACTTGGGATAAACCTCGTTGGGAGGTTTATTATACGATTTTTCCTCTTTATTCAGGGAATTCATCGTTGCGGCGTAGTTTGCGATTATGGAGAGAAGCATGATTCCCAATATCGCCAGAAGGATGAACAGGATTATTTTATATTTTCGTTTCATAAG
>JAFGFK010000329.1 GCA_016931135.1 Candidatus Sumerlaeota bacterium
AGATTGAATGAGGAATACAGTTGACTCATTTTTTCTCTCTTTCATTCCTTTTGTCAGCGTTCACGAATCTGAACAAACCTGACCGTGGGGGATTCTATATTTATCTTCGTATCATCCTTCTTGTCATCTTCTCTTCTTATCCTGCGTTTGACATTGGGATCGAGTTCTTCCTCCTCGGAATTGACCATAAAATTTTCCCAGGAGCGTCTGACCACAGCCTCGATCGTACGATGCGCATTTCCGTAAGTTCCTTCCGCTATAATGCGAAAATTGGAGGAAACGGTTGTCAATGGCTGAAGACTTTGCAAGCGGGAAATGAGAGGACCGGAGAGTCCTTCCACCTGGCTCAATTCCTCGAGAGTTCGGAATGCCTGGTCATTTTCGATATCTTCGTCCGCCCCATCGCGCCGGAATTCAATAATCGCCCTTGCCAGTTCTTCCGGATCCGGATCGTTGATCTGCGCGGCGGCGATTATGGCGGTTAGAACCGCTTCACTCGCCGTATTGACGTTGACCGTGCCGTTGGAACGCACGGTTAAAAGGTCCCGCAGTCCCTCCGGAGGAATATCGATCTGATAAGAATCCGATTCCGAAGAACTGTTCATGACATGAAGGTTGTCCCGTTTCCGCCCTGTATGTTTCCGCATCATGATTTCTTTTTTTCTTTCCTCCGGATCGAAACCATAGAAAAGGTCCGGCGTCATTCCATAACATTCCAGCAATTCCTCCACTGTATTGAAATAATCGTTTTTCAAACGGTATTGTAACCGGCTTTCCGCCTCCTCAATATCGATGTCCATATCCTCCGCAATATATTCCAGATAAAATTCCGGTTCTTTTGTGAATCCACCCTTTGCGGGAATATCGTCCGAATCGCGCCAATCCAGGATGGAAAAGGCTATTTTGCCCGCTTCCTCTTCCTGTTCTTCCCCGAGGAAATAATTTATCGCCTCCGTCATTACAACCGGATTGACCTTGTTGAGGTTCAGATAACTTTCCTCATCGATCACTCGAACGGAATAAGTCCCCCCCGCCATGGCTATATTCGTCTTATCCTTTGGATTCTTCCATACATCGCCTTCCGCATCGAAAATCTGGGCGTCTTCCGAACGATCGAATACCATATCGTTTTTCAGATCGCAGATTCCCTTGGCAAGTCCGGCTTTCGCCAATTGGTAAGCCATGAGATTATCCTTTCGGAGCTTGGTCAGCCTCGCCTCCAGCCTCATCTCAAACGCCAGGGAATAGGCGATGAGGGATAATACGGTAACCATCCACAGCGTCAGGATCAGTACAACGCCGCTGCCACGCCCGAATGATCGCTTTTTAATCTTCCTCATCATCTTCTTCCTCGAGAGATGGCAGATAATTTTCCTGGGATGTCGGAATGCGAACAAGGGTGGTGAAAGACAGGGCGCGTCCCTTCTTTCCGGTTTGTGTTTTTTTCCCTTTGGATGTTTTCTTGTCCTCATCCACTATATCCACCGCAATCTGTATAAAAGCGGGCAATCCGTCTTCCGGCTTCCGTTCTTGAAGATGCAGTTTTTCCACATAATCCGGATCCTCTTCATCCAGTTCCTCCACGGGATTGCGGTACCGTTTGGCGCCGGATTCCCATTCGTTCGCCATCATCCAGTCTTCCTGATAGAAATATCCGTATTGAATATCGAACTTTTTCACGCCATGAGCCAGGGGGTCCTTGCGCGGGATTCTTTCCTCGATCACTTCTCCATCGATATCCTTCATGGGTTGTATGATTTCTTCCTCCGAACGATACAGGATATCCTCTTCAACGAAATATTCCACGCGGCTCAGGCTCCAGGGTTGGACTCTACTCACCCCGTCATCATACTGGTAGCGTACAAAAGACAATCTATCCAGTTCATTGGCGTTTTCCCCCTTGAATTCGAGATTGATTTCCAGCCCCATTTCATAGGGATTCCGGGCAATAGGATTTTGGGGATCACCGTCGTCTCCATACAGGAATTCATCGAGCTTCCCTTCCATTTCCGCCTTCATCATTTCCTCCTGAAAACGCGACAGGAATCGCCTGAGATTGATGTTATACGCTGTTTCAGGGGCATAATAAACGCTGCGCAAATCGTGGCTGAGGCTTTCAAAAAGAACCCGGGAGCGCTGCATACGGTCGATTTCCCTTTGTCCCGAGGCATAAGCCCTTATTCCCACGCGAAAGGTCGCATACAGCGAAACCACGACAAGGGAAAATATGGTGATCGCCAGCATCACCTCGAGCAAGGTGAAGGCAACGTCTTTTTTTGTTGTCCGTATATTTGTCATGGCTCAATACAACTTGTTCTCTCGTTTGCTGTCATAGGTGAATTTTTCCGAAGTCGTCAAATACGTTTCCACGCGAATCGGCGTAAATTGTTTCAAACGTCCGTCATTATATATGATCGACACCGTAATCTTTGTCAGATTTTCCATCTCATCGCTCTCCCCTTTCAGGGAAAAATCGGGATAATCCACTTCGATCTCTTCCAGATCGACCACCCAGTAATAATATTTATAAGGATCGGAACCGGTTTGGGCGTCATTTGTAAAATCGCCATCCTCCAAAGAAGACGAGAAGTCCCCTTCCGCATGATCGCCCTGAGGAGGGATCACCTCGTATTCTTCGAGAATCTGCTGCGCCAGAAGAGAGGCTGTAGTGACAATCTGCGCCTTGCGAACCGTGGCAAGAGACGTTGTGAACGAACGCATCAGCGCGGCGATGGCGATCCCCAGGATCATCATGGAAAGGATCACCTCGAGGAGTATGAATCCGTATCCCATGCCCTTTTGCCGATGATATTTACGCCAGATTCGCATATATCTAATCCTCGAGACTGTTGAATATGATCTCAAAAGATTGCATTTCATCCTCTTCCTCATTGTTTTCTTGCGCCTGTACGGGAGGCTTGAGAGCCTGTGTTCCAGGATCATAGACATTGGGAAGCCCCGTGGAATGAGAAACTTCGATCCTTAAATTCCTGACTTTGCTGTCCTTGTGTTTTGGTTTGCTTTGCAGGTTGATTTCAGCCCAAGTAGCGGTTCCATCCGGGAAAAAGACCAGTCGGGTAATCCGTTCTACTCCCTGGGGGTCCAGTTCGGCGTAAACCTTTGTGAATTTCACGTCCCGGGGTAGATTCCGTATCTGTTCGATCTGATAACGCCTTCTCTCCAGCCGGTCCCCGGATCCGAATACCTCCTCGTTCTTGAATTCGTTCAAATCCAGACGAAATCTTCCCTTCTCGACATCGATCCGGATTTCCGTTTCATATTCCCTGGTGATGGCTTCGGCTCGGGCGTATCGTATCAGTCCCACCAGCTCCCTCGTCGAGCTGATCAGCTTGTTCTTGTCATTCATGCTGCGCATGTTGGGTATGGTAAACGCCATCATCACCCCAAGGATGACGATGACAATGGACAATTCAAGGAGGGTGAATCCTCTTTGACGCGTTTTGAAAAAAACAGAAATTTGAATCCTACGTATCATACTTTAGAAGCCTGCGCCTCCTGTAGGGTCCAGGTTGAATATGGGAAGAAGCATGGAAATGACCAGAAACGCCACGAAAAATCCCATTGCCAGAATGATCAGGGGCTCTACAAGGGCGGTAAGGGTTTTTACGGAACGATCCACCTCGATCTCATAAGAATTGGCGATCCTGAGAAGCACTTCATGAAGACGCCCTGTTTCCTCACCAATGGCAATCATGTTGACAACAACGGGCGGGAAGATGGCGCTCCCCTTCAAAGGCGCCGCCACGCCCGATCCCTGCGTGATGTTCTCGGATATTTTTACAATCTCGTTCTGAACATATTTGTTCCCCAAAACCTCTTTCGTTATCTCTAACGAAGATAGAATAGAAACGCCATTTTTCAAAAGTGAACCGAATGTGCGCGCAAACTGGGCAATCTGACGTTTGAGCATCACGTCGCCTACCAAGGGTATCTTCAATTGAATACGATGCCAGAGCGCCTTCCCTTCTTCCGTATGGAGAAACTTGTACAGGAATACAACCAGAAGAATCAGCCCCCCAAAAATCAGATACCACCTGCTCCCGAAAAAGTTCATAATCCAGATAAGAATCTGCGTGGGCAAAGGAAGCGTCTGTTCCAGATCCTCAAACAGCTTCACAATCTTGGGTATGACAACCGTCATCAAAATAACGACGGCGCTGAATCCGGCAATGATCATGATAGCGGGATAGTATAGAGCTGACTTGATTTTACTTTTGATTTCCTCCTCCTGCTCCGAAAAATCCGCAAGACGCTGGAGGATGTCATCGAGAAACCCTCCCGTTTCACCCGAACGAATCATGGCGCAGTAAAGAGTCGAAAAGACCTTCGGATGTTTGGAAAGGGCTGTGGCGAGGGTATCGCCGCCCTGCACATCGGAGCTTATTGCGGAAATAACCTCACGAAATTGTTCGCTGGAGGTTTGATTCACGATAATGGCAAGGGATTTCACAAGGGGTATTCCCGCGGAAATAAGGTCCGACAACTGACGATTGAAGGCTGCCAGATCCCGCGTTCGGACTTTTTTCCCGAAAAGGCGACTCCCCCCTTCCTTCTTTTTTTTCGCCTTTACATCGGATTTAACCAGGATGGGAAAATATCCCATAGATTGAAGACGGGTTATCACAACCGCATCGGTTTCAGCGTCCATGGTCCCCTGGATCGCTTCGCCTTTGGAATCTTTGGCTTTGTAAAAAAAATTCGGCATCGAATCGCTTACGCCTCCATGATACTATTTCATTTGAATATCTTATGCGTCTTAATTTTATACCTTCATTTTCTATTTCTTGTCGCGTCGTAGTCACGCCTTCGGCGTGACGAAGACGGATTCATTTTTCATTTGATTACGGCTCCGCCACGCCGGGTTATATCATGCTTTATCCATCGCTATCGAAAAACTCATCCTCCATGGTAACGCGCAAAACCTCATCCACCGTGGTAAATCCATTCTTGACCTTGTGCCATCCATCGAGCCGGATTGGTTTCATCCCCCACTTGATGGCTTCCCTTCTCAATATATTGGCAGGATCTCGATTGACGATCATTCTCCGGAAGGGTTCATTGATCCTGACAAGTTCATAAATGGCGGTTCTGCCATGGTAACCGGTATAGCGGCATTTCTCGCACCCCACAGGGCGATAAAACGTCGCCTCGGAAATATCCTCGTTTCTCGTATTCAGTTTGGTGATGATTTCAGGCCGCGGGGAATAGGACGCCTTGCATTCCTTGCATAACACCCTGACAAGCCTCTGGGCAATGATCCCTTCAACGGATGAAGACACCAGGAAGGGTTCGATTCCCATATCCTGGAGACGTGTCACGGCGCCGCAGGCGTCGTTTGTATGGATCGTGGAGAAAACCAGGTGACCCGTCAAAGCGGTGCGGATGGTGATTTCCGCGGTTTCCTGATCGCGAATCTCTCCCACCATGATGACGTCAGGGTCCTGGCGCAAAAGGTTTCTCAAAATACGGGCAAAGGTCAAGCCGATCGGAGGAACGACATTGATCTGCGTAACCCCGGGTATGCGATACTCGATGGGGTCTTCTATGGTGATGATTTTTTTATCCACGCTGTTGATTTCCGAAAGAGCCGCATACAGTGTGGTAGATTTACCGCTTCCTGTTGGTCCCGTTATCAGGATGATGCCGTGGGGTTTGACGATCATTTCCCGCAGGATATCGATATGATCCTTGTCAAAACCAAGCCGATCCAGGGCGCAAAGCTCCGAATCCCGGGAAAGGATACGAATGGCGATGGATTCGCCATAGGGCGTGGGAACGGATGAAACGCGCAAATCGTAATCCAACTCCCCCATCTTGACCTTGATTTTACCATCCTGGGGAAGACGCCGTTCCGCAATGTTCATATCCGCCATGATCTTGACGCGGGAGATGATGGCGTTCTGGAAACGCCTGATAGCGGGGGGAATGGCTGCCTCGTAAAGAACGCCGTCAATCCTGTACCGGATGCGGAGCTCCTTTTCCAGGGGTTCAATGTGAATATCCGTAGCGCGATCGCGAAACGCCTCGCTGATGATCTGGTTCACAAAGCGGACAATGGAGGCGTCCTCCGCCATTTCATCGATATCTTCCACCTGGGCGCCTTCCACTTCAACGGAATCCCCTTCCGCCTTGGATTCATCCATCAATTCTTCCACCGTTTCCGCGCCGATGCCATAATATTTTTTGATGGTTTCCTCGATTTCCTTTGGTGAACTGATCACAGGCTCCACGTCCATCTTGAGCGCCATCCTGAGGTCATCCAGGGTATGGATATCAAGCGGATCGCTTACCGCAACCCGCATCACGCCGTTATTCTGATCGATCGGAACAAGATGATAATGGGTCACAAGTTTGGCGGGGATAAGTTCAATGATTTCTTTCGGAATCTTCAAATCCCCCAGTTTGATAAAAGGCATGGAGAGTTGTTGAGACAATGCCCGTAATACGTCTTCGATCGATGTCAGGTTCATTTTGACCAGAATTTCACCCAAACGCTCACCGGTCCTCCGGTGATCCCGAAGAGCCATTTCCAGATCATCCGGGTCAAGTTTGCCGTTATTGACCAGAATCTGCCCCAATTGCATTCCAGAACCTTGCATCATATATTTTTTCCTTTTTCCCTGGCGTCAAGCCCTGGGATATTGATAGTATCAATTTACAGATATGCCAGAATCGTACCAGAAAACCGATAAAAAAATACCTTCTTCATATTTATATAAGATATGAAATATCAATATAATATACCTTATTTAACGGGAAAAAGTTTGGTTATAGCGCGCTTTATGATTTTTATGAATTTGGGAAGATGAATTTTAATTGTGAAATCACAATCGGATAATTGTGAAATCACAATATTTCTTCAAAGTGATCACCGTGTCCCCCGTAGTATAATTATTTTAGTTCACCGGAAGGTCCATGCCTGGATATCGGAAAGGTCATTATTCGTTACGCACAGGAAAAAGCCTTCGTACGTAGAGGCGTAAACGTCGCCGTTATCGTCAATATTGACAGGATGGAGCTCATATCCGTGAGCAATGCGGAACTGGTACTCTATCTCGCCTGTATCTTGTTTCAAAACCGTGACCAATCCATCCTGATCCACGATCGAAATGCGGGTTTTTCTGCAAAGCGGGGCAACAGGCGCAGAATCCAGGCTGCAATCTACGCTCCATTCGGGGGAATTATCGAAACCGACCCGTTCGAGGTTGCCTCCTGTCGCACGTTTGAGAAGACTGTTCCCATCTGGAGCGATTGCCTGTGAGGAATAGGATAAGGCGGCGGAATCCGTGATTCCATCGGAAATCCTGATGACGTTCATGTAATATTGGCGGTCCGCCACATATATCATGCCGAAGGCGGCGACAGGCCAGCTGTCCGCCGGGCTGTAATAACGGCTTGTATTGCGCTGGTTTTTCCATCTTTGAACGCCGCTGCTCGTATAAACGGCGTAAAACCAGGAATCCCAGGCGCCGAAAAAGACGGTATCACCTAAAACGCAGGGTTTTGTCTCGATGGCGTTTCCAACCGGGAATTTCCAGTTCTCTTCTCCTGATTCCAGGTTCAGGGAATAAAGGTATCGGGATCCATTATCCCCTGTTCCAATGGTTCCTATATAAACGGAAGAGTCGTAGATAGTTGGGGATCCATAAACCGGGCCACTGACATCTTTTGCCCATTTCAGGTTGCCAAACTGGTCATCCAGGCAATATACCTTGCTGTTCCCGCAACCGAAAACCACTCTCCCACCCTTTACTTCGGGCGATGATACCACATCGGAAGGCGCATCATATTTCCAGTTTTGCGTTCCTGCAAACTTATGAAAACAACGCAGGCTTCCTCCATTGGAACCCACGTAAACCGTTTCAGGGAGGATCGACGGCGTACTGAGGCTCGACGCCTCCAGATCCGACATCCATCGTATTTTCGGGAAATCGTCCCAGTGCCAGAAGGGAACCATCTTGTACCAGGGTCCTCCGGATTCCATGGAGAACCTGATCCTGATCCATTGCCTTCCATGGATGGCGGAAGAAGCGTCCAGTATGGCTGTGTAAGGACCGGTTCCGGAACCGCTCATGGGGCGCCAGTTACTATCGCCGTTCCATTCGAAAGCAACGGCTGAAACCGTTCCTGCGGCGCTTGAAATGGATGCGGTAACCGGAATCATGGTTTCCATTTGATAGGAATCCTTTCCAGGCGTGGAAACGGTTATCTCGGGATAAATGGGAGAAGCGGGAATCGTCATATTGAGAAGCGACTTGGAGGCGGTTGGGACGCTGTAGGTCTTGTTCGCTATATAAAGCCTTCCATGAGTAACCGCAATGATATTATAATTCCCTCCCGTATTCGCCGTATTATTGTATGTGCTCCCCCCTTGCACAATACGGAAATTATCGAAGGTCTTGACATTGGAGCTGTGTCCATGCCCGTAAAAAATGCTCAGAATCCTGAAGGGATGCAATACATCGAGGAGGCGATAGGCGTCGTAAGGCTTGGGATCGGAAGCGCCATCGATGGGATGATGGATATTGATAAAAACCGGCGTATTGGGTTCCAGGGAATTCAGATCGTTCTCCAGCCAGTCGAGTTCCTCCCGCGCAAAACCCGCCCGGGGACTCTGGATGATCGGCGAATTCAAACAGGCGAAATGAAACCTTTCTCCCCTGTCGTAATGATCGAACGAATAAGGATTGGCGCCGTGTTTTTCCCGTATCCTTTCCTTACAGGAACTCCATGTGGAGTCATGATTGCCCTGAACATAATATATCGGAAACGGAACGCCGGAAAAGATGGTCATGGCGTAATTCCAGTATTCCTGCCCATATTCCGTAATATCGCCTGTATGAATGGCGAAGGAAGGGGGGGGCGCGTCCAATCCGTACGCTGCCATGGTCACCTTTCCCAGGGTTTTCAATTCATTAACGACGTTCGTCGTATCGTAGTTCCCCTCATCGTATCCGATATGGGAATCGGTCATCTGAATAAAGGTGAAAACAGACCAGAAGCGGATCGCGTCCGCAACAACGGAGTCGCCGCCGGTAAAGTTATCGGTGAGAACCACCGTCGCTTCCGAATCGAAATAATAGGCGCCTCCCAGAACATACCATCCGGATGAACCGCGCTGTTGATC
>JAFGFK010000330.1 GCA_016931135.1 Candidatus Sumerlaeota bacterium
GGACTTCCCCTTGCTGTGGAAATGGCTCTCAAGGATATTGAAGTCATTGGAATCGATGTGATCAAAGAAAAAGTGGACTTGTTGAATAAAGGCGTTTCGTATATCGGGGATGTCAAACAGGAGATTCTCGCGGATCTGGTAAAAAAAGGCAAACTAAAGGCGACAACGGATTTTTCCGCCCTGAAAAAGGCGGAAGTTATCAGTATCTGCGTTCCCACGCCGCTTCGCAAAACAAAAGATCCCGATATCTCCTACATCCTTTCCGCAGTAGAACAGATCGCCCGTTATCTGCAAAAGGGGCAGCTGATCATACTCGAGAGCACGACCTATCCGGGTACAACGGATGAATGCGTTCTCCCCAGGCTGGAAATGGGGGGGCTGAAGGTAGGCAAAGATTTCTTCCTTGCCTTTTCCCCGGAACGCGTGGATCCGGGCAACCCGGTTTTTCAGACAAAAAACACTCCCAAGGTCATCGGCGGCATCACGCCCGCCTGCACAAAACGCGCGGTTGAATTCTATGGGAAAATATTCGATAAAATCATCCCTGTTTCCTCCACACGGTGTGCGGAAATGGTCAAACTCCTCGAGAATACCTTCCGCAGCGTCAATATCGGAATGGTGAATGAGATGGCGCTGATGTGCGACAAACTGGGGCTTAGCGTGTGGGAGGTGATCGATGCAGCGGCGACAAAACCATTCGGATTCATGCCGTTTTATCCGGGACCCGGGCTTGGCGGGCATTGTATCCCCATCGATCCGCATTATCTCTCCTGGAAACTCAAAGCCCTGAATTATTACGCCAAGTTCATTGAGATCGCGGGGGAGATCAATTCCAAGATGCCGGAATTCGTGGTGGAAAAACTGGTTCTTGCCTTGAATGAAAAGGGCAAGGCAATCAAGGGCTCGAAAATCCTGATCCTTGGCGTGGCTTACAAAAGGGATGTAAGCGATCTGCGGGAATCTCCGGCGTTGGACGTTTTGAGTCTTTTGAAAAAACGCGGGGCGCGCATCGCTTACAATGATCCCTACATCCCGGAAATCGATGAAGAATTCCTGAAATTGAAATCCGTCAAACTCTCCGATAAAACCATCAAGTCTTATGATTGCGTGGTGATTGTCACGGATCACAAATGCTATGATTACGAGAGAATCTGCAATAACGCCTCGCTCGTTTTCGATACAAGGAACGCTGCGAAAAAAATTAAAACCAAAACCCCGATTCTCAAACTGTAATATTCCAATCTGGAATATTTACCACGGGGAACTCGCCTGTCTTCCGCAGCCTTGGCGAAGGAGGAGGGCGCACGGGGAAATAAATGATTTGATCAATTCAAAGTCTTATGATTTTCATGATATCCAACATGCGCGCTATAACTTGAATGTGATATTTTTCTCATTGCAATTCCCGGAAATCTACATGATGTAATAAATCTATGTTACGTTATATCGTGAGGAGAATTTTGTATTCCATCACCCTGGTTTTCGGGGTGATGTTCGTTCTCTTTTTGCTCTATCATGTGATGGGAGGATCGAACCTTGCCATCATGCGCATGACGGGAAAACACGCCACGCCTGAACAGATTCAGGATTTGAAAAAACAGTATGGATTCGACAAGTCGCTCTTCTTGCAACTTGCCGAGCTGTTCAAGCAATGCGCGACATTCGATTTCGGGCGTTCGATCACCACAAGACAAAAGATCACTTCCATGATCAAACGGGGCGCAGTTCCTTCTTTCATCCTCATGGCGCCCGCCTTTTTCGTTACGGTCATTCTGGCAATCGCCATCTCCCTTTATTGCGCCTACAGGAGAAACAGCATCCCGGACCGAATTGTCGTAACCTTGTCCATTGCCGGAATGAGCGTTTCCATCATGGCGTATATCATCCTGGGGCAGTATCTGCTTGGCTACAAATGGAAGTTGTTCCCGATCTCAGGGTATGAATTCGGGCTGCATGGTTTGCGTTATGTCATTTTACCCGGGATCATTTATGTGATGGTGGCGCTTGGTTCCGATGTGCGGCTTTTCCGCACCTTCATGTTGAACGAGATCAACCAGGATTACGTTCGAACCGCGCGGGCGAAGGGATGCGGAACAACCCGTCTTCTTTTCAAGCATGTTTTGAAAAACGCCATGATTCCCATCATCACGCAGGTGGTGATCGCCATACCTTTTCTTATCATGGGTTCGCTTTTACTGGAGAATTTTTTCAGCATTCCGGGATTAGGTAATATGAGCATCGAGGCGCTGGGAAACTGGGATTTCCCCGTTCTGAAGGCGGTAACGTATTTCGGCTCACTGCTTTTTATCCTGGGAAACCTGGTTTCCGATATCCTTTATGCCCTTGTGGATCCAAGGGTGAAATTGAGTTGATCTATATGAGAAATATGTAATGGAAATGGGAAACATCTTAAAAAAATACAGGCATAGTTTATGGTTCATCGCATTGCGGCAGATCAGGAAGAACCGGCTTGCCGTTCTTTCCCTTATTGTGATCGCCGTTTATATCTTCATGGCAATCTGCGTGCATTTTGGATTTCTGGCAAAAGGGCATAATGAAAAGCACAGCGCGCTTGGGGAAATATCCACTGGAAAGGTCGTCATGCTTTTCAGGGAATATGAATCTCCTTCCAGCGAATTCTGGTTTGGAACGGATATATTCGGGCGGGATGTGTTTCAGAAGACCGTATATGGCGTTAAAACCGCATTGATGATCGGGCTTATCACCTCGCTGATAGCGATTCCGATCGGGCTTATCCTCGGGGCGATTGCCGGATATTTCGGGGGATTGGTGGATGAGATCATCGTATGGTTTTATTCCGCAGTCGCATCGATTCCCAGCCTTTTGTTACTTTTGAGTTTGAGCCTTCTTTTCGGAAGAGGGCTCAAGGGGGTATATCTGGCGATCGGGCTGACATCCTGGGTGGGGCTTTGCCGCATGGTGAGGGGAGAGGTGATGAAGATCAAGGGCGTGGAATACGTTCAAGCTGCCCGCGCCTTGGGCGCCGGACATTTCCGCATTATTTTCCTTCATATTATCCCTAATGTATTTCACCTGGTGATCATTAATTTCACGTTGCAGTTTTGTTATGCGATCAAATCCGAGGTAATCCTGAGTTACCTGGGAATCGGCGTGGAGCTGGGGCA
>JAFGFK010000331.1 GCA_016931135.1 Candidatus Sumerlaeota bacterium
GGAGTTTGCAATCCCCGCGATACGGCGTCCATCTCGTCGAGATTCAGACTGAAAGGAACGCGAACCTCGATCAGGGGCTGTATCTTTCTCGATCCATAGACAACGCCATCAATGACTCCGGTTTCCGCAAAACTCACCCTGCCGAGGTTGATAGACGCCAAGTCCCATCCATGCGGTCCGCTGAAATCCACCGCGCTTCGAGCGGATAGATTTCCCGTGATCGTCTTTTTCGCCTGATCTTCGATCACGCCCCATGCCTGATCCGTAAGAGGCGCCATATTTCTTTTCAATATATCCATCATTACTTTCCTCCTTTCGTGAGACGTCCGATTCCCAGGTCTCCGGATAGAGATTCGGATTTTCCCGCTTCGGGCGAAGAGGCCTCGCCTTCTTCGATCCCCGTGATCGGGGCGGTGGTGAAGAGAAAAGTCTTGAGCGCCTCGTCGATTTCAGGGAATATGCGGCGCAGCCACTCGAGGGCCATGGCTGCGTGTTCCATCTCCTCGTTGCGATTGTGCGCCAGAATGGCTTTGAGTTCGGGCTCCTGGGTTACGTCCACCCTCTGGTTGTACCAGTCGATGGCTTCGAGTTCCTCGATGAGGCTGGCAAGGGCGCGGTGGATGTTTTTAGTCGGCTCAGAAAGTCCTTCTTCGTGATAAATCGTGCTCATGGAATTTATTCCTCCTTAGTAAGTCATTTACAGTAGTTTGGCAAATTGGTTGTATTATGGGGTCATACTCTATAAAAATCCTCAACTTTAGTGGATTTTGGCATTGTTTGGAATGAAGGGTGTGGCGTTATTCATTTAAGATAGTTTTCTCCTGAAAATATGAGGATTTTTATAGGGTTTGACCCCTGAATTTGCCAAACTACTGTCATTTGCTTAAATAAAAACAGGAAGAGAAAAATTGCAAGAGAAATCTCGGGTATGTAAACGGAAAAATGAAAAGCGCCCGAAAATGAACGCGCCTCAGATTTTAAAACCAGTTGACATAACCATAATGCAAAATCTATTGATATATGGAAGTTTTCATTGATTGGGAAAAGTGAAATGTCCGTTAGAAATTTGACTCAGAAGAAACAAAAATCTCAATTGGATTTATTATCCATACGCGGGAATCCGGGGACAGGTTTATTCCATGGTGAAAATAACATGAAAGACACTGATAATAATACGAAATATCGATCCGCGGGAACCGTTGCAGAAACAAGAAATTATCAGGTGCTCGACGTCAAATCTGCAAAAAAGATATGTTCCATCTGGTTGCAAAACGCCAATCTATGGAAGGCTGTAGCATTCGGTTTGCCTGAAGTGGATGACCGGTATCATGTATGGCGCGTTCCTTTATTAAATAAAGGGAACAAAGAGCGAATCGGGGAAGTGGTTATAGATGCAAAAACTTCCTTGATTTTAGAAAACAAATCAACGGCTTCCGAGATTCTGGAATCTCGTTTATTGGGGAGAAAAACAAACAAGGAAAATAAGCCTTCATCTAATAACAATAATCATTATAATCTTTCTTCATTAAGAAATACGATAGCCCTGGGCGATTCGGAAGAAATCCTTCAAGATCTTCCTTCGGAAAGCGTAGATATGGTATTCACATCCCCTCCTTATTATAATGCAAGGCCGGAATACACCGATTATATCACTTATGAGGAATATCTGTTAAAGTTAAGGAAAATCATTCATCAGATACATCGCGTTCTTTCAGAGGGGCGCTTCTTTGTGATGAATATTTCACCTGTATTGATAAGAAGAGCCAACCGAACCGAGGCTTCCAGAAGGATCGCGGTTCCTTTTGATGTACATCGCTTGTTTATAGAAGAGGGTTACGACTTTATTGATGATATTATATGGGAAAAACCCGAGGGCGCAGGATGGGCGACGGGAAGAGGACGTCGGTTTGCCGCAGATAGAAAACCGCTTCAATACAAACCGGTTCCGGTTACAGAATATATTCTGGTATATCGAAAACATACTTCAAAACTCATTGATTGGAATATCCGGGCGCATCCAAAACCCGAGATTGTAAAATCATCAAAAATTGACGATAACTATGAAACAACGAATATCTGGAGGATAAAACCGGCTCACGATAAACGACATCCGGCTATCTTTCCCGTTGAATTGGCGGAAAAAGTAATCAGCTATTATTCCTTTAAAGAAGATGTGGTGCTCGATCCCTTTGCCGGAATTGGAACTGTCGGAAAAGCGGCGTCCCGATCAGGGAGAAGATTTGTTTTGATCGAGCAGAATCCAAAATATATTGAAGTAATGCGTTCTGAGGCAAAGTCATGGATGGGGACAGAAGCAAAACATATACTTACCTTGAATTGCCGTCCCATTGATATCGATGACAGGTTTATATAAAATATGAAAAAAACAAAATTGAACTCTTCATGTATCAAAGATCTCTTGTCATCCGAAACTCTTAAATTATTATCAGCAACAGGAAAAGACCTTGTAAAACAAGTTGGATTCGAGGTTATCAGGGGCGTGGTTTTTGACGTTTTAACCGGCAAGAATTTACGGGACTCAACAGAAACTCTTACCCGCCGCCGAATCGTTCAATTAAACCTGGCTACGGTAAATTTCTTTCTTAATGGCGCATCAAAATATGAAGATTTTGTAAATAAACTTCCGTATATGATTGAAAATATTTTGCGCGGGAAGGGAATCAATAAATCGGAAAAATGGTTGGGGCAATGGATTCTTGGTTTAACAGATAAAGCCTTTCAGAATGTTCTCAGGGATGATCCCCTATCCTTGGCGCGATATAGAGATAAATATATTGAGACATGTAAGGAGGTAATGGAACAACATCAGAAATCTTATGGAGAATTAACGGGAACCCTTCAAATCGGATCAAATATAAAAGCGGAAATCAGCTGGTTGTTGATGGTATATTTGTTAAATACTATTGGGGCGCAAACATTGGCTGTTCGTGGTTCTGAGAAGTCCTCTTATGGGAAACTGTTTGAAAAATTAATTTTGGGTTCTTTACTGCATATATTGGGATTCAAATATGTTGCTCCTCCTCTGAGGAAATTCAAGAAGGTGTTCTGGTTATCTTCACGGGAAGAAAAGCGAGAAAGCGACGCCACGCTTCTTTACGAAAAAGGAAAAGGCGTCAGATTTGATATTGGATTTATAGGAAAAGGAAATCCCGAAATATCACTGGATAAAGTTACGCGATTTGAACGCGAAATCTCCCTGGGGCGTTCGCTTTGGTATATGGCGACAATTATTCTTGTTGATCGTATTGGCGCCAATAGCCGTATCGAGCGGCTTGCCAGAGATGTCAAGGGGACAATAATTCAGATGAGCGCGAGTTATTGGCCTAAACAGGTTGCCCAGGAATTGAATAAATCCATAGGATTCAAACATA
Source organism: Candidatus Sumerlaeota bacterium (assembly GCA_016931135.1). Taxonomy (GTDB): domain Bacteria; phylum Sumerlaeota; class Sumerlaeia; order MWCT01; family MWCT01; genus JAFGFK01. Next base: position 3,393 of record JAFGFK010000331.1, read on the forward strand.
TTTTATTATCAATGAATCCTAGTGAAATCGAAGAATATCTGAAGAAAGAATTGAACAAGGTCCCTCTGGGTAAGTTTATTGGTTTGGATGAATCGGATATATAATCTCTCCAAATCATTCAAAAAAAGTTTTTACCGGAAATGTCTGATTCATAAGAACGTTATCGTTTTCGGCGTTTTTTATTTTGGTTCGGCGATGATGATGACGCCGCCCCTGCCGATATGAACCGTCTCGATTTCCTTGCGCGTCCAGAGACGCGGTCCCTCCTTGCCATCAGGATTGTACGGATCATTCACCCACGCAGCGTCATTTTTATCCACGCCCACAATGACAAGGATGTGTCCGGATGTTTTTTTGTAGGGGGCGGAAACCAGCTCCCCCTCGGAAGCCTTGATGCTGATAATGACGGGTATCCCCCGCGCGATAAAGGGCTTGATCTCATCGAAGGAGCGTATCTGCGTTACATAAGAACGCAATCCGAACCTGTAAAGCGTCTGCGTCGAACGGGGCCAGCTGCCATATATATGACTGTCCGGATCGAAACAAAGATCGCGAACCTCTCTCACGGAAAGAGACTTTTTGTAGTATGCCAGAACCATGGAAACGGATACCGGGCAGCATATCGAATGTCTCTGCCTCTCGGATACGCCCGGATTGTCCGCAAGCTGGGAACGATAGGGGACATCGAGTTTTTTGATCAGATCATTGTGAGGAATGTCCTTCGGCGAGAATTTCTTGAAAAGCGCCTCATCTCCTTCGGAATTGCCATGGCATACGCTGAATAGCTTGAGTTCCGGCGATCGCTGCGAATCTGATCTGAAAAAATCTATCTTCCATCTGTAATGGGTGAACGGTTTGTCGGAAAGGATATAATCCACATCCACAGTCGCGCCGTTCCAGGATTGATTTTTTGCTTCCGGTTCCGGCGCCTCCCCTTCTCTTCCGAGAAAAAGCCACGGGCTGAAATTCAGCGTATCCGTTGTTATCTGAATGGATATGGAATAACCGGCGGTTTCGGGAACTTTCACGTTCCAGGAGGGAAGGAGTTCAGTCATGGGAAAGGGTGATTTCACAAGGGGAGATACGTAACTTCCCTTCACCGGCGAATCTATCTTTCCCTGAAAGACGATCCCCCGATTTCTGATAAATTCCGTATGAATGAATTCGCCGCCCCGAAAGTCTTTTTCTTTTTCGAAGAATTTCAGATCGCTGACCGCGAAAGGGCGTCCCACCAGTTTATTCGGAAACGCTTTTTGCATAACAGTAAAAAGCAATCCTCCCAGTAAGATAAAAATCAATATATCTTTTCTGAAATTTCTCTTCATGAAATATCCCGCAAACCTTGTCGAAACAATTCCATCTCACATTTTATTTCTTTTTCAGCGGCGCCACTCCCAAACCAGGACGATCCGGCATGTTCAAACCTCCCTTCTTCACCTTCACGCCGTCAAACGGATCATTCGCCAAAAGGAGATTGCCATCCAGATCCAGGTAGTCAAATAACGAGCCGATATGCGCAGCGGCCGAGATAGCGACGGATGTTTCGATCATGCACCCGAGCATGGTTTTCAATCCGAATGTTTCCGCGTTGGCGACCATTTTCAACGCCTCGAGAATCCCTCCGGTTTTGATGAGCTTGAGGTTTATTCCATGGCATAGATCGAGGATTTCGGGAAAGGTGTCGCACCGGTGGACATCCTCGTCGATGAAGATGGGCAGGGGGCTTTTCTTCTTGAGTTCCCGGAGGTCTTTAAGGGCGCCCATGGCAAGGGGCTGCTCCACATATTCCACCCCGAGGTCCGCCAATATCCTGATGCATTTCACCGCATCATTCAGAGACCACCCGCCGTTGGCGTCCACACGGAGCGCGCCACCGGTTCTTTTCCGGATTTCCTTCATCACCTGTATGTCATGTTTCGGATCGCGTCCCAGCTTGATCTTGAGAACCGGATATTCTTTTACGGCAACCTCCACCTTCTCCAGCATTTTTTCCAGGGAATCGATCCCGATGGTGAATGAAGTTTGCATTCCATTCGGCGGATAAAGCCCGAGGTATTTATAAAGCGGCAAGCCTGTTTTTTTGCCGATGTAATCGAAAATCGCCATTTCGATCATGGCGCGGGCTGCGTTATCTTTGGGGATTTTCGCCCGAATCCGTTTCATCAGGGGCTGGATATGAAAAAACTCCTTCTCCACGAGAAGTTTTTTTACCTTGTCGAACGCAGCCCGAACGCTCGAAAGGGACTCATTATAATATTTGGAAGGGGACGCCTCTCCATAATACGCGCCATCCTTATCTTCCATGATCAGAAGCAAAACCTGTTTTCTGGTTCTCGTATAAGGGGCCACGCCGAAGGGATCGCGGAGATTGAGGGTAATGATTTCCGTTTTGAATTTCATTTTACCTTTCCCGGATAAAAGATAAAAAGAGTATTGTTAGCTTTCAAGAAACAATGTCAAAGATTTTCATCATTAAAAAGGGGCGCATCCAGACTCCGTCACCAGAAAAGCGGAATAGCGCCCTAAAAAAGGATCAGAGAACGCGGCTTTTCGGGAGAAACCTCCGATTCAAGGATTTTTACGTCATCGATCCACCATCCGATCTCGTCTCCTTCATCCAAAAACTCGAACACATGATAAAACCTGAAGCGAATTCGAATACGCCCGCCTTTCCAATTCCCCAGATAAAAGGTTTCCCGTTTCCAGGGGGAATAAAAAATCTTGAATCGTCCCAACGCTTCCCATTCGTTCTCCCCCTCCTGCAAAATATCGACCCGCCCTTCATTCGTAAGCCTCTCCAATCCGTAAAATTCGTACTGGTGGGAAAAAACAAGGTAGGGTTCCCTGATTCCCTTCAGATCGATCCAGGGAGAGATCGCGGCGTCCATATCCATGTACGCCCCGGAGGCTTCGGGATGAAAAAGGAGACGCTCGCCGCTCAGGGCAAGCCCTGGCGAAGTGGCGATATCCCAGCGGGATGCGGACAAATCCCATCCGGAATCCGGATTTTCAAAATTCTCCACAAAAACAACCGAGGCGCTCCTCGTATAAGCAAACGCCTCGTTGGAAAGAGCAGATTGCAATCCACACTCATCCAGGGACCTTGCCCCGAAGAAATAAAGACAACCGGGCAGCAGTTCCTGAACCAGAGCCGTGCGCTTTTCTCCCGGCAATCCTTCCTCGATTAGGATCGGAACGCGTTCCGCCTTCCACCAGGAATCCTCATTCAGGGGAAACCTCGCATACCGGAGTTCCACGATGCGAACGGGTTCAACAGGGCTGTTGTCATAAGGAAGAGAGAATTCGAGCGTGGCGGTGGTCAGCCCGATTTCTGTAACGGTAAGATCGCTTACCGGGGAAGGCTGCGGCGCGTCATCGCAAAAGAGATTCGGCAGGTTTAATATCCCCCGGGAAAGGGAAACCGTCTCCCACTTGCTTCCCTCCTTTGCGCACCCGATTATTTTGTTTCGCGTTTCATGGGGTTTTAAACCCGGGCTGATGGAAAGGAGCAATGCGGCGGCGCCCGAAACATGCGGTGCGGCAAGGGATGTGCCCGAGGAACTCCCGTAATATCCGGGAGCCGGGATTGTACTGTATATGCTGGATCCTGGGGCGCAAACGGACACGATCGGCCCGTAATCGGATTTGGACCATAAATTCCCATAAATATCCGTCGCCCCGACCGAAATCACGTTGGGAAGATTGAAAGACGCCGGATAAACCGGGTGTTCCGCCGTATTCATTTTTTCATTCCCCGCTGCCGCTGAAAAAAGAATTCCCCGCTTCGCGCACTCGGAAATCGCATCATATAGCACAGGAGAATAAAATTTCCCACCCCAGCTGGCGTTGATGATATGAATTTTTCCCTGCATTCCCAGGATATAATCGAATGCGCCGAGGATAACCTCCACAGTAGTTTGGGAACCCTCAAAAACCTTGAGGGGCAGAATCCTGACATTCCAGCACACCCCGGAAACTCCGATCCCATTGTTACCCTTTGCCCCGATGACGCCGGAAACAAGCGTGCCATGCCCCAGGGCGTCATAAGGAAGGGGGGCGTTATTATAAAAATCCCAACCGGAAATATCGTCTATATAACCGTTCCCATCATCATCTTTGCCGTTTTCCGGGATTTCTCCGGAATTCTGCCAGAGATTGGGAGAGATGTCCGGATGGGCGGCATCGATTCCAGAATCGATGACCGCAACGACAATACGATTTGTTCCGGTTGTAATATCCCACGCCGCCGGGGCGTCGATGTCATTTTCCGGATAAGAAGACGAATACAGCGCCCATTGCCTGGTGAGGAAATCCGGATCATTGGGGAAGGCGTCGCACAATTCGTAATGCGTGGAAAGGCATGCGCGTTTGACATGTGGCAAATTTTTCAGGGAAGCGAGAAAGGCGGAATCGGATATTCCGGGAGGCGGTTCCCACGATTCCCATCCGAGGCGGGAAAAAATCCGCCTGTTCCTGGCGCCTTTTTTTATGAGAAGGGATCGAACCGCGGACGCCTTTTCCGTTCTCTCCATACGAATAAAAACAGGTTCTGCGCTGCATAAAAGCCCGGCTGTCAGGATCAAAAACAGGAAAAAGAATACGAACGATCTCAAAAATCTTCTCCTTTTATGAAAAAAACCATGAAGCCAAAACTCTTAAAAGTCAAGATGAGTTCAAACGGGTGCACATCAGAGTGGTTGCGCTATGGGGTCAAACTCTATAAAAATCCTTCTAACTATCCTGAGTTTTTTCTGCAATCGGGGGTCAATCCCTATAAA
>JAFGFK010000332.1 GCA_016931135.1 Candidatus Sumerlaeota bacterium
GGGAATTCGATGAAAGGACAAAACGATTTCTGGGTTTAGATATGAACGTCGATATCATGTACGTGGTGGAGTTGAAAATCGACGGCGTATCGATTTCCATCCGGTATGAAAACCTCGAGATGACGCAGGGCGCCACGAGAGGAGATGGATTCCAGGGAGATGACGTAACGGGAAATGTACGCACCATCCGTAACATTCCTTTGAAATTGAGGGAAACGCCCGGAAAAGGAACCCGCATCGAGGTGAGAGGTGAGATATATCTTCCCCGGAACGCCTTTAAAGAATTGAACCGGGAAAGGGAGAAAAACGGGGAAACTCTGTTTGCCAATCCTCGAAACGCGGCGGCGGGTTCCCTCAAGCTCCTGAATCCCGCCATTACAGCGACCCGCCCCCTATCCTCCTTCTTCTACGCCGTTGGCGTTACAGATTACAATTTGCCGGGAACGCACTGGGAAATCCTGGATTTTCTCCAGGAACTCGGTCTTTGCATCAACCAGAACAGGTGGCTTTGCAAGAACATCGAGGAAGTGATCCGCATAAGCGAGGAATGGGAGTCGAAACGGGATTCCCTCGATTACGAGACCGATGGACTTGTCATCAAAGTGAACGACCGCTCCCTGTATGAACGTTTGGGAACGACCGCCAAATCTCCCCGGTGGGTGACGGCATACAAATTTTCCACGGAGCAAGCGCAGACCAGACTTGTCGATATCAGACTTCAGGTGGGGCGCACGGGAACCGTGACGCCTGTCGCCGTGTTGGAGCCGGTGTTTCTTGCCGGATCGAACATCTCCCGGGCAACGCTTCATAACGAGGATGAAATCAGGAGAAAAGACATTCGAATAGGGGATCAGGTGATTATAGAGAAGGGCGGAGAGGTGATTCCAAAGGTTGTAGGAGTGATTGCCTCGCTCCGCACGGGAAAGGAAGAACCTTTTGCGTTTCCCGATAAATGCCCGGAATGCGGTTCTCCCCTTTTTCGATCGGAACAAGAGGTCGCCATACGCTGCCAGAATGCGAGTTGCCCGGGACAAATCAGGGAGCGTCTTCATCACTTTGCCTCCCGGGATGCCATGGACATCGAGGGACTTGGGGACGCTTTGATCCAGCAATTGGTAGAAAAGGGATTAGTGAGGGATTTCGGGGATTTGTATGGATTAAGCATGGAAACCGTCGCCCAGCTGGAGAGAATGGCGGAGAAATCCGCTACAAACCTGATCGAGGCGATAGATAAAAGCAGGAAGCGAACTCTTTCCTCCTTCATCTTTGCCCTGGGGATTCGGTACGTTGGGCATCAATCCGCCAAAGCCCTGGCGCGGCATTTCCAATCATTTGAAAATCTGGAGCAAGCCTCAAAGGAAGACATAGAATCCGTGGAAGGCGTTGGTTCGGTCATGGCGGAAAGCATTTATAATTTCCTGTCGAATACAGAGAACCGGAAAATGGCGGAAAAACTCTTTGCGGCAGGCGTGGCGCCTAGCCGGGAAGAATCGGATTTGAAGATTCCGGAAGAGAAATCTTCTTTCTTCACAGGCAAAACCTGTGTCCTTACAGGAACCCTATCCTCCATGGAACGAAGCAAGGCGAAAATCGAGATCGAAAAAAGGGGGGGACGTGTAGCGGAAAGCGTTTCAAAGAAGACCGATTATGTGATTGCCGGAGAGAAGGCGGGATCAAAACGGGATAAGGCGCGCGCCCTGAATATACCCATCCTGGATGAAAAGATGTTTTTAGAAAAGCTGGAAGGGCGATAGTGGCAAGGCTGAATCTATTTTGAAAAAAAATCGTATTTTTCCAGGTCTTTGATACGAGTCAGGCTGTTTCTGAATAATTTCCTGCGTTTTGCCAGCATTTTCGCGAGCCAGGTTTTATATCCCCGCGTTTTCAGAATTCCCGGATCATGTTCTTCCAGGAAACTGCGGATATTTTCAACGGCGACATCGATGTCATGAACATCCCCCATAGAGTTCTGAAGGGATCGAAAGAGAAGGGATTCCTTTTTCCAGGTTTGTTTCAGAACCACAGGATGGAGGATTTCCAGCTTATAGCGGAGTTTTTTGATATTGATGCGCAGCTTGTGGAATTGAGCCTTGTTATCTTCATTTTTTACAAGAGGAAGGAGGGAAAAACAGCGCAACAGATATTTCTGCAGTATGCCCCGGGCGATAACATGTTTCATATTGATTTTATCGGCTTCAATATGCTTATTGGGCTGGGAAACGGGGAAGGTCTTGTAAGAAAGAATCTTTTTAACGAGGCTGCCGGTGCGAGAGATATTCGCCCTTCTTACCTGGTACTGGAGTTTTTTCTCGAGGAGGATGATCTGCGAATTCAGATCGGACAACCAGGGATTAAGAAAGGTCTGTTTCCGGGAGAGGCTCTTTCTGACAAGATCATATTGAATATGCAAATCCCGGAGTCTGCCGAAAATCTCCATCAGGTCCTTCATTTCGTTATTCGATGATTTGATATCTATCCCTGGATTGATTTCCTTTATAAGGAGAAGTATGGAACGGAGCCTGCGAATGGACACCCTGAAATCATGAACCGCATCGGGTTTGGCTTTTTCGCGAACCTCCCTGAATCTTTCCTGAAATTGATTCCAGTAATTGGTTAATTCAGGGAAAAGGAGATTCTTGAGCGCCCTTCGCTCATGTGCGATCAATCGTTTCATCTGTTTTTTTAAACTTTGTATTTGATAGCGTATCACGGATTTTGAAGTTTTATATGTATCGTAAATCCAGCCTTGTTGTCAAGGTTATGTACGATATTAACACAAACTTAACAAAGGGACTGTTCATCAATCATACACAGGAATATAAAAAAAATCGCTTTTTTATTTGCAGAAGCCTGATAAATGACATATTAGAGCATTTATATCTTTTCGGTGAAATGGCATAAATCTGGCATAAACAAAAGCCATGAACGCTATAAATCACATAGAAACGATCTGGAGGAAGGTTCAATGAAACAGGCTTTAATCATTTCGGGTCTATTACTGGCGGCGCTGTTATTCACCACAGGATGCTCCAGGAAGCAGGCGCCGGACTGGTACGTGGTCACCGGAACAGGGGTCATGAATGAAGGCGCGCCGGCGTCTCAAGCCAAGCTGATGGCAAAACGCGCGGCAAAAACCGACGCCCAGCGCCAGCTCCTGGAGGCGGCAAAAGGGACGCATATCAGTTCCGAGACAACCGTAGAAAATTTCATGACGCAAAACGATTATATCCGATCCCGCGTGGAAGGCGTGATTAGATCCGCCCAGATTCTCGATACCCGATTCAACGATGACGGCTCTTGCGAAATGGATATGCGGATCGACATGAACCAGATACGGGAAATCGTGCGGTAAAGGAAAGGAGAATGAAAATGAAACGGATCAAGACATTGAATACAGGTTTATTTCTCTTACTTGTCATGGCGTCGCTGGCATTTTCCACCGCTCAAACCGTGGTTCAATCGCCCGAACAAGCGAAGCTCATGGCAAAGCGGGCAGCCATCAATGACGCCCAGAGAAACCTGGCGGAAACCATATACGGCATCCGGCTCGATTCGAAAACTACGGTGCGCAACTTCATCACGGAAAATGACGTGATACGAACCGAGCTCCACGCCCTTCTTCAAGGCGCCGCCGTGACAGACGTTAGATGGGATAGACACGGAACGTGCACAGTGAAAATGGAAGTTCCTGTCGCGGCGCTTCAGCGGACTTTACAGAGGAGGTTCGGATACAACAGCGACGTTATCCGGGCTACCGGGCAAGGCGCGCCGAATCCCGTTGCAAGCCCAACTCCCGCCGCAATCGCCCTTTCTCCGGAAGAATCGTGGCACACCCTTGTGATCAGAGCTACTGGATCGGGGACCGCTCCGAAAGATATGGCGGACACCCCCCAGGGGAAATTGATGGCGGAAAGAGCGGCGTATTCGGATGCGCTTCGCCAACTCGGGGAGAACGTGATGGGAGTTCACATAACGTCGCGAACTACGGTGCGCAATTATATCACGCAAAATGACACGATCAAAACGAGATTTCAGTCGTTTCTCCAGAATGCCCGGCGCGTGGAAACCAGACACCTGGAAGATGGGATATGCGAAGTTGACCTTGAAATCCCGCTTGAAACCTTGAGGCCGTATTTTGTCAAACCTGTTCCGCCCACTCCCACTCCGCGCTATCCGCATCGCAGGGGAGACAGGAGACGAAATCCTTGAAGATACGATAAATCCATATCGTTTTTCAAACATCCAAAATGTTACTCGAATTTTTATATTGATATTGACATCGGATAAGGATGATTCTTATTCTTCAGGAAAGATGGTAAAAAAGAATTTCTCGATTTATTGACATTTTAGATTCAGCGAAGGTGAATTCTAAAGCCAACAAATCCGTAGAAAGGAGAACGAGATATGGGTGATAAAGGAAAAATGGACAAGGGGAACAAGGAACCCCACAAAAAAGCCCAGTTGACGCTGAAGGAAAGAAGAAAGCTCAAGAAAGAAAAAAAGATTCAGTAATTTCGAGAACGGGAAATTAAATTTGTCTTTTGGAGCGCGGTAGCCATGCTACCGCCTTTTTCTTTTGTACGGGCGTATGTCTGAATTCTATCATGGAAAAACGGAGTCAAGATGCGCCCATTTTATACCGTTTCATGGGATTTTACTTGATTCTACAGGGGAAAATGCACAATACAAGTTACATTTTCACTTAGAGGAAAACCGATGGAACTACCGGATTTTGATGTCCGAATTCCCGATACCCTGAAAGAGGCGGCGGAATTGCTTGCCCGTTCAGCGCCGGGCGGCGCAATGTCCCTCGCAGGGGGAACCGACCTCCTTATCCGCATGAAAGAGGGCGTTTCCAAACCGGGCATGATCATTATCCTGGAAAAAATCGGCAAGATAAAGGTCATCAAGGCGTCGAAGAACAGAATCAGGATCGGAGGCGCAGCCACGTTCGACGCCATCATCCGATCGAAGATCATTCAAAACAAGGCGCCGGTTCTGGCAGCTGCTTGTGAAAAGATCGGCTCTCCCCAGATTCGGAACCGCGGCACGATCGGCGGCAACATCGCCAACGCCTCCCCTTGCGCGGATTCGGTTCCCGCCCTGGCTGTACTTGAAGCGGAAGTGGCGCTCGTTTCCCAAAGTGGCGAGAGAAGGCTTCCCGTGATCGAATGTTTCAAGGGACCGAAGAAAAACGCCTTTCGCCCTGATGAGATCATTTCCCATATTGAATTCCCCGCGCCGAAACAGCCATTACGCTCCTTTTATCTGGCAAAAGGTCAGAGAAAGGCGCTTTCCATAACCAAGCTTTCCGTGGCTTGCCAGATGGAGATCGATTCCGGGGGAAAAGTCAAGAAGGCGCGGATTGCTTACGGCGCAGTGGCGCCCACCGTCATCCGGGGTTATGCTGTTGAGGAATTCCTTACAGGAAAGGCTCTATCTCCCGGAGTTTTGAAAGAGGCGGAAGAAATCGCGCGAAAAGAGATAAAACCCATCGATGATATCCGTTCCACGATGGAATATCGCAGAATCGTGACAGGAGCGCTTTTGCGTAGAGGTTTGTCATCCGTAGGAAAAACAGAACAATAACTCTTTTGAAATGAAGAAATAAGTAAGTTCACTGAATCATATTATGAATGCCGAGTGAATGCAGATGCCGTTCCAGTGGAAACGTTACGCAGGTTATTTTCTCTCCCTCCTTATTATCATCGTATTTATATACCTGAATTTCCTGAGACCCCGGTGGAAGTATATCATCATTCACCACAGCGCCACAGAGATGGGAAGCGTGAAGATTTTCTACAACGGGCACAAGGCTCGCGGGGGGGCATGGCCTATGAACGATCCGATGTTGTACCATATAGTGATCGGAAACGGCGACAAGGCGGGCGATGGGGAGCTGCAGGCTGGGGGGCGATGGCTGAGCCAGCAATTCGGCGGGGGATGTTGCACGGTAAACAAAAAAGCCAGGATCAAATCCTTTCCTGACGCCTTGCGGGCGTATTCCGAGTATTTCAATTTCACGGGGATTCACATCTGCCTTGTGGGGAATTTCGAGAAAGGGCGTCCGAGCGAGGCGCAAATGGCGACGCTGAAAGATACAGTAACATTCCTGCGTAGAAGGTATCGCATTCCGCCATCCAGCGTCATGGGGCACAAAGAGGCGCAATTCGCGCCGACAGATTGTCCGGGGAAAAATTTCTCCATGTCTCAGTTTCGAAAAGAAATATTGTTAAATCCTGAATCTGGAGCGAAGGTAAAAAAGACAAAGGCTTCCTCTCTTTTGACTTGGAAGGTCCGGCTGATCAATTTCTGGCCCGTGTGGGGGATTTTACTGGGAGAGATATATTATTCGACATTCCTGATCCTGATCGATGCGGGGCTTTTCTACCTTTTCGCCCGGATCGCGCTCCCCCTGGTTTGGAAATCGCGGAAAAATAAAAAATTGATCATACCCGTTGACATCCCGAAAAAGGACGCATATCAAAAGGTTACAATATCGAATCCTGATGAGGACATGAAATCATGAATCGAGACATGGCGATGGAAGGCAGATGCGCGGATTGCGTTCTGGATATGCTCCAGATTTCGGGAAGGGGACCTGGAAAATACGGATTCTGCCGTTTGAGACGAGTCGTACTGGAACATCCGTGGGCAATGATATGCGCGCATTATCAATACTGGGGAGACCGCCCTTCTCCCGGGCGTCCCAGGGTGCTTCTCGAACGGGCGGCGCATCCTCTTATGGAATATTCCACGCAAAAACCGATTCATCTTGCCCTGTCGCCTGAGGAATTCAAGGCGCAGCATGCCAATGAACAGGACGACGACATCAAGAGAAACATCGGGGCAACCCTGACCGCGCAGGAATTCATCGACAGCTCCCCCATCAAACAGGCGGAACTGATCAAGGGTTATCTCACGGGATTCAATCCATACAATCTGATCATAGCGATAAACGCCCTGCACTTTTTTTTCCTGGAAGATATCCCGAAAGAAAAGGGAACGGAGATACTGGACCTTGTTTTATCCCCGGAGCGAAAAACGGTATTTGCCGAGGATATGGGCATGATCGAGGATAAAGTGGTTTATGCGGTGGCATGGGCATTGGCAAGAATCAATCGGGACTTGATGGAATACATCGATTCCCTGCGGCTGAAGAAACACAAGCCGGATTACCGGTTGAAGATCATGGAGGCTGCGCGCAAATTTGTGCGCGATCCGAAGATCAAACCGCGAAAATCGCTCCTCTCTTTTTTCTTCGGCAAATAAAACAATCACGGAAAGACAGGATCGGGCATGGAATGGATTTCCACGCGATCCAGGAACAGGGCGCCATCCGCCTTGTCTTTTTTATTCAAATTGACAAGGTCAAAGGCGAGTAAAATCCCGTTCGCTTCCACGCTCGGGGGACATACGAAATACAGATCATATTTTGTCCATTCCCCGGGAACGGGGGATGAATCCCCGTTGCCGCTCGAATCGACGATGATCATATCCGAAGACTGGTTGATCAGGGAGTTTTCCCTGAGGCGCGCCATGGGAACGATGGAACGGTTTGTGACATCGGTGGATACATAGAACCGCGCCCGGTATAAAACTCCCGCAGTAACGGTTTGAGGGGGGCTTTCCCAATAGGAAAACGTTTTGGCGCTCACGGCGCGAAGCCCGATATAGGTTGACGTCACGATGGGCGTGGCTTCATCGAAAACAGCGGGGGCGCTGCGATATTCCCACCCGAGGGCGTCGCCGGCGAAATCGAATATCGTGATAGTAGTAAACTGATCCTCGATCGAGGCGAGGGAAATCCATTCCAAAGTGAACTCTTCGAGGAAAAGGGCGCCATCCGGTTTGTCGGTGGGGGTGAGATTGATCATGTCAAAGGCGCAAAGGACATGCCCGGCTTTTTCCTGTTTCATGCTGCTGCCCTGTAGGGGGCGGAAAAAGAGGCGGTAATTCGATCCTGTGGTTGTGGGCGACGCATCGCCGTTTAAATTCGAATTGACCATGTGTTCCCCTGCGGTTTGAAAATCCTCTTCATTGAGACGAATCCGAAGCCCGGGAACCATGCTTTGATCCTCGACATCGGTGAATATCTTCCATACGCCGCGGTAGAGCGTGTTTTCAAACACGGGAATCGCATAATTGGGACTTTCCCAGAATCCGAAGGTGGCGTTATCCGTTGATCGAATCACGAGATTTCCATTTTCCGCGGAAAAGAGAGGCGCGGTGTAAGCCGGTTCGGCGCTGATGACGTCCCATCCCTCGCTCCCCAGATCAAAGGAATAATAAAAGCTGCTGCTGTATTCATCCGCCCCGATATCCTGGAGGAGGGGATCTCTGAGATTGCCCTCGAAATCCTCGATGATTCCGGAAAGGTAATATGCAGCGTCGATGCAGGGGGAATAGGGCAGGAGGTAGAAATTTTCGTGCGCCACATCGGCGAGCATGGGATTTTCGGCAAAGTTTCCCTCCACAGATGCGCCGCCATTATCGATCAGCGCGGCAAAATCGGCGGTAGTCCACGAAACCGTGGTGCCCTCATCTTTGTAGTTTCCCATTTTATTGCCCCACAGGCAATTATTTACAAGCATGGGGTCGCTATCGGAATAACTCTCCATGATGCCGTATGATTCATTTGTAAGGGAGATGTTATTGATAATTTCCGGAGAGGAACTCTGCAGCGCGATTCCATTGCCGTTCAGATACAGGGTATTGAAGTAAATTTGCGGAGCCGATCCTTCGCGGCAATAGATTCCCCCTACCAGGTTGAAGGCGATCCGGTTGTTGACGATCAAAGGCGTGGATGCGTAACATACGATGCCCGATTGTTTGTTGCGAAGCATCTGGTTGGAGGATACGGTTCCGGAAAAAACATAGTACAAAACCAGACCGTACATGCCGTTTTCCCGAAGGTTGTTCTTCTCGATCACGGGAGTAGCGTTTTGAACCGTTATGGCGTTGCCTGTATTGTTCCTGATGACATTATTTTTGATCACGGGCGAATCGCCGCCGTAAAAATAAATGCCTTCCTTTGAGTTGGTAATGGTATTATTAAGAATCTCAGGGGATGAAGCGGATCCGCTCACGATGATGCCAGCTGTGGACATCTCACTGATAGTGCACTGGTTGATAACTGGAGAGGAATCGCTTATGGAAACTCCCCGGGTTCCCTTTTGAATATACAATCCATCCAGAATCGCTCCTTGCGCCGTAGTGACAACCGGCGTCAAAGAAAGGGGATCGGAAGGACGAATGACGGTTTGATGGATCAGGATGTTCCTGTTCCAGTTTAAGCTTTCATATCCTCCGTATAATTCAAAATAATCCGGGAGAACCAGGGTTTCCACGTATGCGCCATAAGCAATGCGGATGCGCGCCGGATCGACATCCGATGCGGAAGCGGAAGAAAGCGCCTTTCCGATCGACGCCCAGGGTTTTAATTGGGTGCCATCTCCTGTCAAATCGCTGCCGCTGGTGAAAACGTAATAATCCCCGCAAAAACCGCAGGGAACAAAGATCAGAAATGCCAGAAAAACAAACCAGAGAGCGGCGCGCGAACCCTGCGCGCTCAACATCATTCTTTTATATGTCATTTTATCTCCAGCCTTACAGGAAAATTATTGTTCGATATCCTTTTTCATCTGTTTCAAGAGCCCGGGATTTACTAACACATCCAAAGCGGTCAAGGCAAGGGCATTTACTGATAAAACGAGCTGTTTTTCGGCGCGTTTCCCAATCGCGCACTCAGTGAATTGCATGGTATGGTTTCCCACATTTTGAGGAGCAATGGCTATAAAGGGATGCAGGCAGGGCATTTCATAGGAAATATCCCCGATATCAAGGGATCCTTTACCTTCTTCCATGCCAGGCTCCAGAATCCCTCCAACGGATTTCCAGTTCTTCTCGAACAGCGCAGCGAGAACAGGACACGCTTTCAAATCCTTGTAACCAGGACCCAGGTTGCGCCATGTGACGGTTGTTCCTGTGGAAAGCGCTGCCGCCTTGGCGCTTCTCTTGATTCGGAAAACCACATCCTTCAATTCCTCGTAATCAGCGCCTCTACAGGAAAACTGCCCTACCGCGCGTTCCGGAACGACATTGGGGCGTTCGCCTCCAAACGTGATGATGCCGGGCGTTCGAACCGTGTAATGCTGCTGTTTCCGCATCTGATCCACGGAAATGAAGAGTTGAATCAGGGCGTCAAGGGCATTGACGCCTTTCCAGGGGGCAGCGGCGGCATGGGCGGGCTTGCCGCGGAACTCGAATTCCAGGGGTTGAGAGGCAAGGGGTTTCGGCTCGATTCGCGTTTCATTCCCCGGATGCGTCATGAGGGAGGCATCGACATCCTTGAAAACGCCCCGTTTGAGAAGGATGATCTTACCGCCAAGATTTTCCTCTCCCGGAGTTCCAATCACCAGGATCTCGCCTTTGAGTTCCCTGATGATGGATTCATAGGCGATGCCGGCGAAAGTGGAAGCGGCGCCGATGAAATTATGCCCGCAGGCGTGCCCCAGAGAGCCCAAAGCGTCATATTCCGCAAGGAAGGCGATACGGGGTCCTTTGCCTTTTCCCTTCAGCCGCGCCTTGAAAGCGGTTTTCATTCCGCCAACCGGAGCGGTTACCTGAAAACCGTGACTTGAAAGGTCATCCATGAGCCGTTTGGAGGATTTGTATTCCTCTCCCCCGGTTTCCGGGTTCGCATGAATATATTGACTCGCAGCAATGATCTCTTTTTTCAGGGAGTCTATATGAGAGAGCAGTTTCTTCCGAAGACTGTTCATATTTGCCATATAATTCCGCCTTTCCTTTCAAACCCGCATTTTACGATAAAACTAATAGAGTGGCATAATTCAAATGCGCTCGAACTGTCAAAGGATTTCAAGAGATCTGAAAGACAGATAGAAAGTCAGGGGCTTTGCCCCCGTTTTTCCATAATAGAATTCAGACATGCGCCCCAATCTCTTTTGAATGCGTTTTTTTTACTTGCCCGCCAGTAAGATGAATTGCTAGATTTGAACAGAATTATTATGATCATATAAATGTTGTTTTAAATTTAACTGGGATAAAGGGGATAAACGGGATCAAATTAACAATTATGACTTACTGCATTTTGGGGGTTATATTTCTTGTCGAGTCGTAGTTATCACGCCTAAA
>JAFGFK010000333.1 GCA_016931135.1 Candidatus Sumerlaeota bacterium
CCTTTTAATTTGTTTATTTCATTTACGATATGTTTGTTCAGGTTATGAGTCACGATCTCGCCCGCCACCCGGATAGCGTTCATGATCGCCTTATAATTGGAAATCCCGTGACATATAATACAGGTTCCATTGAGTCCCAGAAGCGGCGCCCCCCCGTATTCCGAATAATCCACCCTTTTTTTGAAACTTTTGAATGCCGGCATCACCCCAATGGCTGCCAGCCTCGAGATGACGCTTTTGGCGATTTCTCCCTTGATGGATTTAAGAATCATTCCGGCAATGCCTTCGGCAAACTTCAAAACAACGTTTCCGATAAAGCCGTCGCACACGATGACATCATACTTTCCTGATATGATATCCCGTCCTTCCACGTTTCCTCTGAAATTCAGATGCGTCTGGGTTAATAATTTATGCGCCGCCTGGGTTAATTCGTTTCCCTTGCTGGGCTCTTCCCCAATGTTCAAAAGACCGATCCGTGGTTTGGCGCGTCCCATCACAAAATGGGAATAACAATGCCCCATGACGGCAAATTGGACAAGATTTGCCGGTTTGGAATCCACGTTGGCTCCCGCATCGATCATAACGACCGGATGTTTCTGTGTGGGGAGGAGCGTGGCTATGGCGGGGCGGTTGATTCCCGGAAGAGGACGCCATCCCATCAGGCAGGATGCCATCACCGCGCCTGTATTTCCCGCAGAAATCAAGGCGTCCGCCTTGCCTTCTTTGACCAGTCCTACCGATAAGGCGATCGAGGAATGCCGTTTTTTCAGGGAGCCCTTCGGGGACTCCCCCATCTCGACATTTTCAGAGCTGGGTACGATTCTTACCTTCGGACTTTCAAATCTCCGCGCCATGAGCAACCTGCGGATGTAGCGTTCGTTACCCACGAGTAAAAGGTTGTAATCGTACAGAGGGGAAGCCTTCATCGCTCCTTCCACAATGCCTCGAGGTCCATAATCTCCTCCCATGGCGTCAAGGGCTATCTGCACCTGTTCTTCTCCTGGAAGCGTTATTCTGTTACCTGGACTTTATAGGTTGTTTCCTTGTAAACCCCGCACGCGCTGCAAATTCGGTGGGGAAGCTTGGGTTCGCCGCACTTGGGGCAGCGATTGACGCTTAATGTCTTTAATTTTTTGTGCGTTCTTGCCTTGTCGCGACGCAAATGACTGTGTCTCCTTCTCGGTACTCCCATTTGATTGATTCCTCCTCATACTTTTATGATTTATGAATGAACGACCTTATCCTTCAAGATTCAATGTTCTTCAAAGTATTTTTCCATGAATCGCCCTCTGGAAAGGAATTCTTTCCCTCTTTCTGGCATGAACACGAGCCTGTGTTTAAATTTTTTCCGCACGTAGGGCACAGCCCTTTGCAATCCTCTTTGCAATAGGGATAATCAGGCAGTTCTACCAGGATCAACTCCCTGATATCATTATCAGGAACAATGATGAGTCCCTGATAATAGGAGGATTCTATTCCCTCCAAGTTGATGACATCCTCTTTTCCCTTCTCCTCGCTTTTATGAATATAATATAATGTTACGTCTTTTTTTATATATAAGTCCACTGGTTCCAGACATCTGATGCAATCCATGCGGATATGGGTCTGAAGGATTCCCTGCATCAGAACCTTGTCTCTTATCAGACTGAACGTCAATTCGCCCCGGATATTGTCAACGACCTGATAATCTTCCCCTCCCAAGTCAAAATACCTGGAAGTATGATCCAGGGTGATTGTAACAGGCCCCGAATGTAAATTTTGAACATCGATCTTCATCTTTCACCCAAAAACAAAACGCATAATCGTGAGGGGCATGATTATTTATTGTCAAGTGTATTTCAAAAGAGATTAGCGGAATATTTTTTGGAAGGCGCTACTCTTATCCGAAATACCTTGGAAATTGCATAATATCCAACTCCAGGGCGCTTTTCAAAGTATTAAAATGTTTCTTTTCGTCAAACTTTTTACTTGCACACTATTTCGCCGTTTGTTACTTACCTTTCGCTTTTTCGTATCCCTTGACAGGGAGTAAAGCGAAATATTTTATTACGCACGCTGTTGGACGGTATGTTGGTGTCCTGTTTTTCAGGATCATAATACCGGGGGAAAACGGCGGTGGCAAAACCAAAAACGGAGGATGGTTATGATTACCGAAAGCATCAACATGAAACAACTCCTGGAAGCAGGAGTCCATTTCGGCCACCAGAGTCGGCGCTGGAATCCCAAGATGGCGAAGTATATCTTCACGGAACGCAATGGGATTTACATTATTGACCTGAAAAAAACCCTGAGACTTCTCAGGGAAGCCTTGAAATTCGTCAGGGAAAGCGTTGCCCAGGGTAAAAAGGTTCTTTTCGTGGGAACCAAGAAACAGGCGCGGGAGTCCGTGGAATCCGCAGCCAAAGAATGCGGCATGTATTATGTCAATAATCGCTGGCTGGGTGGCATGCTCACCAATTTTAAAACGGTTCGTAAAAGAATCGCCCGCCTGATCGAACTTGAAACCATGAGCGAAGATGGAACCATCAACCGCTACACGAAGAAGGAAATCAGCCGCCTGGAACGCCAGAAAAAGGACTTGGCAAAGAACCTCTCCGGAGTGAAGACCATGACCGATCTCCCCGGAATCCTTTTTATTGTCGATCCCCACAAAGAAAACCTCGCTGTGGCGGAGGCGAAAAAACTCGGCATTCCCATTGTCGCCATTGTTGATACCAATTGCGATCCGGACCCGATCGATTATGTCATTCCCGCCAATGATGACGCCATCCGCGCCATCAAACTCATGGCTGATCAGGTCAAACAAGCCTCTATCGAAGGACTCATGGAACTCCAGGCTGTCGAAGGCGTTCAACCGGAAGGTTTGACTCCGGAAGTGGCTTCCGCCCTCGGAATGCCTGTTCCCAAACAGGCGGAAGACGCCAAATCTACCGATGAAAAGACGCCTGATCCTTCTCCCGAGCCCCTTTCGGCTCAGATCGAAGAGGCGCCCGCGTCTCTTACCTTTACGGAAGAAGAAACGCAGGATTCTTCGCTCTAATATGTCTTTGTGAGTAGAGTCAATGCCTTTAACATAATAAAAAGCAAGGAAAGGAGAAGTCACAGTGGAGATCACAAC
>JAFGFK010000031.1 GCA_016931135.1 Candidatus Sumerlaeota bacterium
AGGGAAGGGTTCTATGCGCTGCGGTCATGGAATACATATCGTAGATTTCGCCGCTTGCGGTTTCCTTTCCATGCCATTCCTCTCCATACCAGGAGGCGATTCCCTCGAGCCTGCTTCCTGAACCGCAGTAAAAAAGCAGGAGAAGGATCAGTACGAACAAGATCAAATGACAGCTGTTCATTAAAGGGTTTCCTGTTTCAGGAATCGTTTGAGAATCTTCCCCAGGGAGTTTCGGGGGAAATTCTCCACAAACGCAAATTCCCTCGGGACTTTGAAGGAAGCGAGTCTTTCGAGGCAGAAATGCCTTATCTCCCCCGGTAGGACGCTTTGCCCTTCCCTGAGTTTGATAAATGCCTTTGGATGTTCGCCGCGCAAACTGTCCTGAACTCCGATCACGGCGGAATCTTCTATCTGGGGATGGGAATTCAGAACCATTTCGATCTCTAAAGGATGGACGTTTTCCCCGCCGCAGATAATGAGATCTTTTTTTCTTCCGGTTATGTAAAGAAATCCATTATCATCCAAATAGCCCATATCGCCGGTTCGGAGCATTCGGTCAGGAGTCAACGCCTTGTTTGTATCCTCTTCGGCGTTCAGGTATCCGAGCATGACATTATCGCCCCTGACATAAATCTCTCCCTGACGCCCAGCTGGAAGGGGGGTTCCCTGTTCATCATGAATGGAAACTGCGACATTATGAAGGGGACGCCCGATGCTCCCCTTCCGAGAGGCGTCGAGGTGGTTCACCGAAACAACCGGTGAGGCTTCGGTCAATCCATAGCCGTTGAATATGAATTTTCCGGTGAGTTTGGGGAACATCTCCTCCATAACAGGGGAAAGAGGACAGCCTCCGGAAACCGTCATGCGAATGGAGGAGAAATCCGCCTTTTGGATTCCGGGGAATTTCAGCAGCAGCCCGAAGAGAGGGGGAACCATGATAAGGGTGGAAATCCGCTCCCTTTGAATGGTTTCTATGATATTCTGGGGCTGTATGGAACGGAGAACCACGGTGCGGGACCCTTTGAGCAAAGGCAAGAGGAAGGATGTCGTCATACCGAAGGAATGGAAGTTAGGAAGAATTCCGAGAAACGCGTCATCGCTTGTGATTTGAAGCACATTCTGACAACCCTCGAGATTGGAGAGGATATTTTTATGAGAGAGCAGCGCGCCTTTTGGCGTGGCGGAAGTTCCTGCGGTGAAGAGGAGCATGGCGGGCTTGTCCGGATCATCTGAGATTGAATTCAGGGCTGGAATGCGGGAGGCCGTTTGCTTTTCTTGCCATTCCCGCAAAAATTCATCCACATATATGACATTCAGGGCGCGTTTTCGCATTTTCAGGAGAGCCTGAACCAGGGGCTTGAAAAGGGAATGAGTAAGGAGAAGAGCGGGCTTCGCGAGATCGAACAAAGGGATGAATTCCGGCGGTTGGAGCATGAAATTCAGGGGCATGACCACATTATCGGCAAAGAGGACAGCCCAGAAGGAAACGGCAAATTCAATGGAATTGGGGAGAAGTATGGCGACATATTGAGAGTCGCCGGATTTTTGAGAGCGAATTTCGTTTCCGAGAATGCCTGCCTTTTCCGCAAGTTCGGGGAAGGATATTTTCACCCCTTCATCGAGGAACAACGTCGAATCGCCGTTGTTTTCCAACGCTTCAAGGAATGATTGAACGAGATTCATTTTCATTATCCTGCCACATCAAATTTTCAACCGCCACAGGCGGCGCCGGTTGTGGATTGTTGTTTCTGGATTGAACCAGTACATGGTCAACATCAATTTCAAACCTCCCCGAATCACTTTTGTGGACTTTTGACTTCCACGGAAACGCCGGTGTGTCCGGCGCGGGCGCAGGCGTCCAATACCCGCACAACCGCTTCGTGATGAGCCCGGGCGTCTCCCTGGAGGATAAGGCTTTCGATCTCGTTTGGAGGAATGGTTTTAAGTTCCTGTTCCAGGGATTCGATGGTCGCTTCCTTTTCTCCCAGAAAAATTCTGTCCTCACTGGTGAGGGTAATGACAATGATATTTTTCTCGATACTCTGGAGCGCGCCCTGGGACGATTGGGGCAGTCGTACTTCGAGGAGGGCTTTACTTTGCCTCAGCGTGGTTGCCAGGATAAAAAAGAAGATCAGATTGAAAATCATATCCAGGAGAGGGGTCAGGTTGATGGACTCCTCCCCGGACCATGTCAGATGCCGGCGTCTTTTACTGTGTTTTTTCATCTATATCGATCTCCCGTGCATCCGGCAAGCCGTATTGAAACCGCAAAATCTGCTTCCAGACTTTTTTAACCGCCTGGGGCAGAAGCGTCATCTCATAATAGAACAGCTTCTGTTTGAATATGTAAAGCACCACGAATGCGGGAATGGCTATGAAAAGCCCCCACATGGTGGTTACGAGGGCTTCATTGATCCCGAGGCTGAGCTGGGAAATGGAATGCTCTTCGGACATGCTGAAGATATAAAAGGTTTTCATCATGCCGAGGATGGTTCCGAGAAGCCCCAGGAGGGGGCTAATGGTATAGATGACGGCGAGTTGGTTGTTCTTATGATAAAGCCGGGAGGCTTCTTCATCGATGAGCTCTGCGGAAATTTCCTCAAAATCTTCCTCTCCGGGAGAGGGATTCATTTCGAGGAGTCTCTTGAGGATATTGGCGAGGCTGGAGCGGTCTCTTTGCGCAAGGGAGCAGAAGTTTTTGAGTTCAGCGGGGGTATCCATTTTATCTGCGGAAGAGACAAGAGTTTTGGGAGCGATGCGGGAACGGCGTAGATTGATCATGCCCTGAAAAATGAACCAAACGGCAAAAAAGGAGCAGGGGATAAGGAAAAACATCATGATCCCGCCGCTTACCACGTAACGGTCAAAATAGCTTTCCAAAGGATATATGCCAACCTTTCATTTATATTTGAGAATGATCCCTCTCACAAGAAAGGGGGATGGGTCAAGATGAAATAAAAAAATAAAGCATAAAAATCGTATTTTCAATGTTATATATAAAGATTTTGAATATTTTTAATTTTTAGCTTGTAAGTTAGAAAGGAGAGTTGTAAGGAATCGGTGTTTGTGTTTGAAGAAGTAAATCGCGAAATCCATGATTATTTTGTGGGTTTCGTACTTTTACTGAAAACAGACGAAAGAAAACTGGGAATATCTGAGGCAGAAGTTTCCATTGAAGCGTATTTATCCCCTTCCGCAAGAAATGTACAAACCTCGCCAGTGGGCGTTTCTGAAAAGGGACGCCACTCTCCAGAGTTCTACTGGACAGTTAACCCCCAGGAAGAAAAAAATCCGGGTAAACGGATGATTATGCAAGGAGACAGGAATGAAGATTTATGTAGGTAACCTTAATTACAATCTCACGAAAGAAGACCTTCGCGCAAGCTTTGAGGCTTTCGGCGAAGTGTCTGACGCCACGATCATTGCCGACCGTTTCAGCGGTCGTTCCAAGGGCTTTGGATTCGTGGAAATGCCGAACCAGGAAGAAGCCGAAAAAGCCATCGCCGATATGAACGGCAAGGATTTTCACGGCCGTTCCCTGATTGTCAACCAGGCTCGTCCCCGCGAGGAAAGACCTCGTCGCGAGGGCGGCGGCGGCGACCGTTTTCGTTCGGGTTCCAAACGCAATTACTAATCATGGAATTGCTTCTGTAATCCAATAATTTACCGCCTGCCATAAATATCATGAGAAGGGGAAGATATTAAAAGGCAGGCGGATTTTGTTTTTATGGCGGGATTACTGTTTGCTTTCTGCGTGATTTGATATTTATTTCATTCTCCATAATTACCCAGGACTTCGAGCGCCCGATCGATCAGGGCGTCGGCGCGGGACGCCCAACAGGTAAAATGATTGCACATGAAGGAAAAAATCCACCTTTGCCCGTTCAGATCGTCCCAATATCCTGATAAGGCGCACACATTGCCTATGTGTCCGGTTTTGGCATGGACATTACCCTTTAAGGGCGGTTTCGCCATCCGGCTCCTGAGGGTGCCATCCACTCCGGCGATAGGAAGGGAATCGTAAAACTCCTTGAAATCAGGCTGGCGCGCCATGAATTCCAGAAGGGCTATGGTATGGCGCGGTTGAACGAGGTTTCTCCTGCTTAGTCCGGAACCATCCGCCATGGTGAAATTTTCAACTTCAGGGGCGCCGGCAAGTTTGAGAAAATCCTTCACCACTTCCTCTCCCCCTCCGAAGCTGCCGCGCCCGCGGAAACGCCTCCCAATGGTTTTCAGAAGCATATCCGCATAATAATTCTGGCTGGGTTTGTTCACGATCCTGAGAATCTCGGAAAGCGGAGGGGAGACATGGGTGTGAACAAGGGAGAGGTTTTCCCGCAACCGCTCCTTTTCTTCATTTCTCAAATCGTCGATATCAACGGCTCCGCCTTTCACGATGACGCCATTTTTTTCCAAAGCCTCTTTGACAAGAAACGCCGAGAAAAGGGTGGCATTGTAAACGCATCCCCGAATCCGCTCTTTAGAGGCGCCAAGCGGGATTGCTCCCCACACGCGTAATTTGTTTCCTTCCGTTTCCCTTCTATAGGAAATATATGTCCTGACTTTGGAGCTGGTCGTGATGACATCATTTTGTATCTGAATATAACTTGTTCCCAACTGGGATTCGATTTGGGCTGTTTCTCCAGGGGCATTGCCAGGATGCATATAAAATTGATATAAATTATCATTTATGGAGAGGGCGGAAGATGGCGCGGAGTACCAGTAGCTGAGATTGTCCAATTGCCAGGAGCCCTCCACTTCCTCATCCTCGAAATAATCGTCATCCCCAATGATATCGCCTTCGATGACCCTGACGCCTTTATTCTGAAAAGCCTGCGCCCATTCATCGAGAAACTGCTCTGTTTGAAATCCTTCCCGGTAACGTCCGGATATGGAAGGGTCTCCTGATCCCACTATAATAACATTTCCATGGAGCGTTCCACTGGCATCGATGGTTCCTGTGTGATAAATCGGGGTTTCATAACGGAAGTCTTTTCCCAGAAGGACAAAGGAGGGGGCGGTACTGTAGAGTTTCATATTGGAAGCGGTCATGAGGGATTTGTTTTCATTCAGGGCGAAGAAAGGTTCCGAACTGCCCTGTTTTTTTATGAGAACGCCCCAGAAGGCGTTTTGCGTTTCATTGCTATCGAGGATGTCCATAATTTTCTGTTTCAGTTGTTCTTCGGGTCCGGATATGGAAACGGCTTTTTCCTGCTCCACAACAGGGGCTTTTTGAACGCGGCTGCAATAACACAACATAAGCGAGATTGCGATAAGACCCATTTTTTTCCAGTTTTTCATGGCTTTCCTCCAGGGGAAAAGGTGATTGACATTCTGTTCGTCAATATTATAAACGATTTTGCAATTATGTAACATATCTGTTTTTTTAAAAGGAGTATGATCATGATAAATTTACGTACTATGATCAAGCATTTTTCTTGCCTGGTTCTGATTTTTTTCCTGTTTCCCCTCTTTTTTGCTTACGCACAAGAAACCGGAGAAAAACAAAAAGACCCCCTGGAGGGAATTGATCAGTATATAAATTCCATCCAGAGCGAATTTCGCGGGCTCTGGATCACGCGCTTTGAATGGCCTTCCAAAGACCCGGAGGAATGCAAAAGAAAAATCGTCCAAGTCTTCGGTGATATGGAAAAAGCCAATTTCAACACTGCCGTTTTCCAGGTGCGAGGTTCTGCGGATACCTTGTATCCCAGCAAACTTGAGCCCTGGTCTCATATATTCAACGGAAAAGATCCCGGATTCGATCCCCTTGCCTTCGCCATCAGTGAGGCGCGTAAAAGAAACATCCAGTTCCATGCCTATATCAATCCAATCCCCCTTGCGCGCGGAGGACGCGATGCTCCCCCATCCGATACCACCCCCACTCATCTGTATTACCTTCATGGTCCGGATTCTGCGGAGCCATGGATTTGCGTGGATCAGGAGGGAAAACCCATGGACGCCCGGGGCGCGGGCTACTGGTATTTCTCCCCCGGCATCCCGCAAGTGCATGAGCATCTTCGCAAGGTTATCAGGGACCTGGTTACGCGATACGATATAGATGGCCTCCACCTCGATCGCATCCGCTATCCGGGACCTCAATACAGCCATGACCCGATCAGTAAGGAACGATTTTACGGAAGGGGGAACCCCAATCGAAAGGAATGGTTCGATTGGCAACGGGAACAGCTGAGCAAATTCATCAACGACCTTTATGCGGAAGTGATGTCCATCAAACCAAAGACTATTATTTCCTGTTCCGCATGGGGGATTTACAACAGGTACAACATCGATGGATATTCCCATTTTTCGAGCGGATACCATGATTATTACCAGGATACATGGGATTGGATACGTCTGGGCGCCATGGACCTGCTTGTTCCCATGATCTACTGGAATATTCCGAATCCCAAGCCCAATTACAACGAGCTGGTGGATGATTTCATAAAAGGCGTTGGGAAGGAGCGCCTCCTCGGGGGGCAAAGATGCTATGGCGACGCATGGGAATTCGAGGAAAACGTCAACGAGATACTCTACAGCAGAAAAGCCGGGATTCCGGGAACGGTTTTATTCGCATCCGGTTCTGTAAAGCAAAAGGGAGGCTTCGAGAAATTAAAGGAATCGCTTTATAAAAACAAGGTGTCGCCGCCGGTTCTGATGTGGAAAGAATTAAACATGAACGGGATCATCCTGGGAACAGTAACGGATGAAGATGGAGAACCGCTTCAGGATGCGTGGGTATCTTTAAAACCGGAATTTGAAAATCCGGAGATCGCAAAAAGCAGGGCATTTCAACAAACCTGGGCAAGCGGTTCCGATGGTCGATTCGCATTCCTGAACATTCCTTCCACTCTTCCGGTTAAACTAATTGTGGAATATGACGGCGCTGAAAAAACGGAAATTCCGCAAATCTTTATTACGGGGAATGAAGTCAAGGAAGTCGCCGTGAAAGTCAAAGGAGCGAAAAAGGCGCGAACCGAACCGTTCTTCCATGTTTATTCTCCCAAAGACGGAGGCGCGACAACAGACAAGGTCGCCCACATCCTCGGAAGGACGCATCCGGGAAATACAATCAAAATCAAAGATCAGTTTGTAACGGTTTATACATCCGGCGCATTTGCCCTGGATAACATCCCGCTTGAAATGGGGGAAAACAGAATCCCCATCATGATTACATCGAAGGATCATCCTACCACGGTTACCCGTTATTTGACTATTCATAGAAAAGAACCCGATCCTCCCAGGGCGATTGACTCCATCACCATCCTGGAGCCGCAGGAAGACGTTGCGCTTTTACCCGGCGATGTTCTGGAAATCAAGGTAAAAGGTCCATCAGGGTGCGAGGCGTTTGCCACCCTCTGGGAGAAAGGCAAAATCACGCTGCCGCTCATGGAAGGCGATGAGATAGATTCCAGAGGAATTTACACGGCGGTTTACAGAATTCCCTCCGATACGATCAGGGAGCCATCTTCCCTCCAGGTTCGATTGCAAAAAAAAAATGTCCGCCCCAAGTTGGATATTAAGGAGGAATCGAAGGCGACTATCTCCGTATGGAATCCAGCGCGGGTTATTATAGGTGAAACAAAGGAGGACAAAACGGCGATCACCTTGGGAACGCATTATGTGCGGCTGGGCGGACCGTATATCGCCGAGGTTCCGATCGGGACGCGCTTTGAAATTTCGGGCATGAAGGGAAATCGTTATAAAATCAAATTATCCAGTTCGCTTAACGGATGGGTGGAAAAGGAAAATATAACCATTCTTCCGGAGAACGCATCCGCGCCCCGGGCGTTTTTTACCTATTGCGTGATCGATGGCGACGACAAACTGGACAAGATATGGTTCCCCCTCAAGGAAAAGATCGTGTATTCCATCACTGCGGAAACCGAACCGGAGAATTGTCTTTACATCGATTTCTTCAACGCCTTTTTCGCCACAACATGGTTCAGCCATAAAAGCGGGGCAAAGGTCGTTGGAACCGTAACCGGAGAGCAGATCGAGGATGGACGATATCGTTTGAAGGTTCCCATCAAAAGCAAACAAATCTGGGGATGGTGGTGGGAACGCGATGAGGGGGGGCTATCCCTTTACGTGAAACGTCCTCCCGCCATCGCCGCTCCCCCGGAATCTCCCTTCAAAAATATGACCATTGCCATCGAGTCGGGTCATGGCGGGCCGAATACAGGCGCGATCGGAACTATGGGAACAAAAGAAAAAACCATCAATTATAACGCTGTGAAAGCCGTGAGAAAAATCATGGAGAAAAAAGGGGCGCGCGTAGTCGAGGTTCGTATCGGAGATTCCAATCCCAGCCTTCCTAAACGCGTTCAGAACGCGATTGACGCCCATGGGGATTTTTATCTTTCCATCCATGCCAACGCCGCTGGAACGGATCGCGGTTTCCTGCGCGTTTCCGGAACAAGCACATACTATAAAGACAAACACTGCCAGCTGGTCGCCAAACTTGTTTATGATGAACTTCTGAAGCTCGATTGGGGCGAGTTCGGCGTTGTGGGAAATTTCCACTATTACCCCCTACGGGAAACCCGCATGCCTTCCATGCTTGTGGAGCAGGCGTTCATGTCTCACCCCGGTGATGAGGCGCGGATGCTGGACCCCGAATATCAGAAAGCGCAGGCAGAAGCCATAGTAACCGGCATGGAAAAATTCCTCGATGCGGTGAGGGAGTGAATCGAATGCCTGTCCTCCGTAGCTTCAGCGAAGGAGGGCGGAGCGCCGAATGAGGAATTCGGAATGAGGAATTCGGATTGCGGAATTTTTTAAATAATAATTGAATACCTCATTTCAAACTTCTAACTTCTAACTTTTCACTAGGAGGGAGGAATGGAAAATGGCGAATGCGGAATGCGGAGTGTGGAATGCGGAATGTGGAATGTGGAATGCGTTAAATTATCATTAAACGCCTTACTTCAAACTTCTAACTTCTAACTTCTAACTTTTCACTAGGAGCGCGGATCTTGGAAAGGAATAAAACATGAAAATATTGAACCTCTCCTTCTTATGCACAATTTTAATTTTTTTCGGATGCAGTAGAATCAAGAGTGAACCTCAATCTCCTCCCCATGTTCTTCAAATCGCGAATCCCATGATCCGGGTTCTGATCATGGACCCTGCTTCCGAGGCGACTTTTACTCCGGACGCCGAATTTTCCGTGAGAACCATCGATGGAAAAGAGAGCGCCATTCTTTCGAAGGATATGATGAATACTATAACAATCCTGGATGGATGCGTTAAGATTGCCAATGCGCAGGGGACATCTACAGGCTCCGCATTGAAATTCGAATCCCTCACGCCCGGGGGAACTTTTCGTATCCGGTCAAGTATGGTTGATGATAAAAACAAGGGACGCCCTTATGAGGGAATCCTCGAGGCTTATCCAACCGATGATGGAAAGATCGAGTTTGTCCTTGCCCTTCCCATGGAGGAATATCTGAAGGGAGTCGTTCCTTATGAGATCGGCGCCGATTCGCCTCTGGAGGCGATGTGCGCCCAGGCGGTCGCCGCGCGTTCCGAGGCTTACGTGGCGCTTGTAACCAGAAAATATGAAGGCGATCATTATGATATCTGCTCAGACGTGAATTGCCAGGTGTTCCGGGGAAATGAAAGGCGCACCCCAAAATCCGACGAGGCGGTCCGGCTCACTTGCGGCAATGCGCTTCTCTTCGAGGGACAACCCATATCCGCATATTACGCCTCGAACTGCGGAGGGCATTCGGAAGACATTAGAAATGTGTGGAGTGATCGCTCTCAGGAACGCGCCTATTGGGGCGGCGCGGTAATCGACGGAGAGGAATCCGCAGCTCTCGATCTCACGCAAGAGGAGGATTTGCGCAAGTGGCTGAACTCGAGCCCATCGGTTTACTGCAATCCTGAAAAATATAAAATTCCCCAATGGGCGCATAAAAATTTCCGGTGGACGCGGGAGATGAATGCGGATGAGGTTACAAAAGCGGTTGCGGCGAAAAAGGACATCGGAAGGGTGATCGCGATCAAGCCAGTGAAAAGGGGAGTTTCCGGAAGGCTCATTGAAGTCGAGTTTGTGGGAGAAACCGGATCGCTTGTAATCGGTCCCGAGCTCACGATCCGGCGTATGTTCAATCCCATTCTACGCAGCGCGGCGTTTGTTGTGGATACCCAGGGGCCTGCGGATCGTCCGGATCGTTTTATATTCAAGGGCGCCGGATCGGGTCATGGGGTTGGGATGTGCCAAACCGGCGCCATTGCCATGGCAAATGCGGGAAAAACGTTCCGCGAAATCCTGCGACACTATTATCCCAAAGCGGAAATCAAAAGCCTGTATTAGAAGAATTTAAAAGTTGAATCCTATAAAGCAACCAATTTGCCAAACTAATGAATTAAATAAGGGAGGCTGGTATGAAAAAGGAATTCTGCATCGGGATCGACGTGGGAACGGGAAGCGTGCGCGCGGGTATTTTTTCCCTGAAAGGTAAAATGATTTCCGCTGCAACCGTTCCAATTAAAATGTGGAAACCTCAAACGGACTTCGTGGAACAATCCTCGGATAATATCTGGAAATCCGCCTGCGAGGCGGTCGAAACCGCCATGAAACAGGGAAAACTTAATCCGAATCGAATTGCAGGCGTCAGCTTCGACGCCACATGCTCGCTCGTATGCCTCGATAATCAAAACCGCCCCCTTACAGTAAGTCCTTCCGGTAAGAACGAACAGAATGTGATCGTATGGATGGATCACAGAGCCATCGACCAGGTGGAGCGCATCAATGCAACCCATCATAAGGTCTTGAAATACGTAGGCGGCGTCATGTCTCCGGAGATGGAGCCTCCCAAGCTGCTGTGGCTGAAGGAAAACATGAAATCCACGTGGAAAAACGCGGGAAAATATTTTGACCTGGCGGATTTCATGACCTTTCGCGCAACCGGAAAAGACGTCCGTTCCCTTTGTACCGTCGTTTGCAAATGGACATACCAGGGACACTTGAAAAGCCCTCGCCCTGATTCCATCGGTGCATGGGACGCTTCGTTCTGGAAATCCATCGGGCTAGAAGATTTATCCAAAAACGATTTCGAGAAAATCGGGAAATGCATTCGCCCCATGGGCGAAGCGATTGGAAACGGTTTGACGGAAAAGGCGGCTGCGGATTTCGGGCTTTCTCCCGGAACTCCCGTAGGCGTGGGAATCATCGACGCCCATGCCGGAGGCTTGGGAATGCTCGGCGCGGAATTGAATGGAAAAAAACCCACGCCCAAAACCCTGGAGGCGAGGCTCGCCTTGATCGGGGGAACATCCACCTGCCACATGGCTGTATCGCGCGAACCTTTATTTATCAGGGGAATCTGGGGACCTTATTATTCCGCCATGATCCCTGGAATGTGGCTCACGGAAGGGGGACAGGGCGCAACCGGCTCCCTCGTGGATTTTTCGATCTTCTCCAACCGGCTTTCTTCTGAACTTGAAAAAGAGGCGAAGAAATCCGGCAAAACCGTGTATGAAATACTGAACCTCAAACTCGATGAATTGTCAAAACATCTGCCATTCCCCGCTTCACTCACATCCGATCGCCACGTTCTCCCCTATCATCATGGAAATCGCTCTCCCCGCGCCAATCCCACACTGAAAGGCGTTCAATGCGGCATGAAACTAGACATGTCAATAAACGAAATGGCGCAGCAATACCTGGCAACGATCCAGGGAATCGCCTACGGCGCCCGGCACATCATCGAGGAAATGAATGCAAAGGGATACAACATAAAGACGCTTTTCGCTTGCGGCGGCGGAACGAAGAATCCGGTATTTGTTCGGGAACATGCGGACGCCACAGGTTGCGAGATTGTGATTCCAAAGGAGCCGGAAGCGGTTCTTCTGGGAAGCGCCATCTTAGGCGCGGTCGCATCCGGCGCCTATCCGGACATCCTGAGCGCCATGGCATATATGAATCAACCGGGAAAGGTCATCCAGCCATCAAAAGGCGGTATCGCGCAATATCACGCGAAGAAATACCAGGTCTTCAAGGCAATGTACGAGGACTTCATGAAATACAGAAAGATCATGGCAATGTAAAATGAAGATATTCCATCCGTTGATTTATTTAATAGAACGAACAGGCATTGTAACCACCATGTTACTCTTATAAGTCAAATGTAATTCTCCGGATTCCGGGATTACCGACCATACCATTTCATCGTTGTTTTCAAAAGAGGTTGATGACCAGAATATTCCTTTTTTATTAACAGTGAACAATTTATCATCATAAGAAGCCGGATCCAGCAAGCTGCGAAGCTCGATTAAAGATGGGAGCCTCCAGTCATCATACCCGGCGTAGTCAAGATTCTCACACGCCTTTTTTGCGTCTTCCCATATATAATGTTTAATCCCCGTTTTAATCGGATCAGTGGGCCACATCAGATTATTTTTCATATCAGAAACCGTGAGTCCGTCTCCTGACGCCTTGAATTCAGCGGGCGTAACCTTTGGCAAAGATTTTTCATCGATCTCCCAGGCTTTTCCCGCATCAGGCTTGACGTTTAATCCGGGAACGACTTTCCGGGTAAGTTCCTTCTTTTCCCCGGACTCCAGATCGAGTTCTATTTTATTATCCAGTATCAGCTTTTTCCTGTCGCTGGAAACCTTTATTTCTTCATGGATATAAGGACCTCTGTAAATTTCTTTTTCTTCTTTTGTGATAAGATTATAGAGGCATACAATATCTCCCCGTAAATTTCTGGCTCCCATTTTATAAGCTATCAAGTCTTGTGAAATCCATACGGGGAAATTGGCGAACTTTTTACCCTCGAATACGGGATGGAGATTTTTACCGTCAGCGTCAACCATGAATAGATTGCCTTGTCTCTCTCCCTTATAAATCAGTCCGGCGCTGACAATGATTTTCATGGAATCTGGCGACCAGAATGGCGGAGACTGGATATTTGAGTAGGCTGTCGAGATGGATGATGGAATGACAACTGTAATATTTTTTGTATTAAGATCTAAAACGGATAATCGGGCGTTTTCGACTTTTAAATCTATTAATTTCTGTTCATCATACTGATTTTCAAACCAGCGCTTTTCAATCTGCCAGAATGTCAATTTTTTGCCATCGGGAGAAATCACGGGAAACAACGGTTCCCATTTATCAGAGGAATGCGCTTCCCGGATTTTTCCCGTAATTTCATCCTTAGCCATGATCTTTCCTTCCCATGCGTAGCCTCTATAATAGGATATTCGAGGCGCGTTCTCTTCAGCTGCCGCAAAAATTGAAATAATCATTACAGGAAGAATAAGCGGAAAATACTTAATTAAAATGCGATAAATATTCATAGTTTATCTCCTTTAATTTTTATACTCTTCAGGATGACGCCATATTTTACCAACGCCCCATATAAAATATCCATCTATTTCATGTTGTTCATAAGCATACAATCAATATTTCCAATATCTTCCATCGATGATTTTCCCATTCTTCCTCATGGCGTCAGTGAGATCATTGCCATTAAGATCGAAAGATCGTCCTTTTAAGATATTATCTTTCTTATCGGCATCATCGAAAAGAATATGTTTTTTCTCTACAATATAATTCTGTACCTTTATCGTCTGATTTATCAAGAAGACTTAAAAGTCCTTTCTTTATCCGTTCATCCGGACTTTTTTCTGTAGAAAGAAAGTATAGAATCTTCAGGGACGCTTCAGGGGACGCTGTTTTGAGAAGATCAAAGAATATATTTTCAATTTCATCCTTTGTGGATTGATCATCTGCGTTTTTGTATATTGCCTTTAATTTCAAAAGAGATTGTTCATATTGCTCCGGATATTGTAAAGATAAACACAGATTCTCAAGCTCTTCTTCCCCCCTGGTTTGGAAAGAAAAGAAATGTATGAATGAAATAAAGAGAATTAAAATAGAACAAAGTTTTTTAATGATTACCATAGGATTCTTTCTCTAGCTTATTAATTGCATATTCGATATGTTTTGCATAACTTCTATCTTTCCATAAAGGGCGGGTTTCCTCTAATTTCTGAAGACCGAATTCTCTATCTTCCGTATTGAGTAACAACCCAGAATAAAACATACATATCCTTTGAATGTATTCTGGATGCGAGGATTCATTGCTTGTGATTTTATTCATTAATTTCTGACACCGTGTATAAAGTCGCATATTTTCATCGGTTTTTTCTTTCCGCACCCTTTTCATTATAGCTCCTATAACGCCTTCCAATTCCCTGGTGTAGCTGCATGTTTCCAATGGCATGGATTCCACCATTGGCAAAACCCTTTTGATAGATCTCATATCTCCTGTTTTGATCAATAACCAGTCATACTTCAAAAGCGTTTCGGTTGTTGCATTGTCGAGATTGTAATGTTTAATCAGGATATCATAGGCTTTTTCCCCTCCATTTGATGCGATTACGCCCAAGTAAAGTTTACTATGTGGCCCTCCCAATCTCTTTTCTATAGAAGGGAATATTTCCAGAAGTTCCCTGATGTCACTCTCGGTGAATCGTAAAACACTCATAAATTCTACAACGCCGCATAGATGTTGCGTGTATCGTTCATCCTTTATAAAATCTATAAACGATCTGGTGAATTCTTCTGAGTTATTAAGTTTATCCTGATACCTGGAGCAGAATATCAGGGCATTTGATCTTGTCGCCATATCATCGGACCTGAGCATTTCATTTACCAGATCACGAATTATTTTCAGATCATTCTCGTCATTTTCTTTTACAATTTTGTAAATTTTAAAAAAAGCGGTTTCACGCGTATAGAGAGATTTCGCCTCATTTTTGATTTGGTCAATTTCTTCCTGCGTTACAACGCAATTGCCTGAGTCAATTAAAAGAATAAACATAAAAGATACAACAACCATATTCAAAACATAAAAGATTTTCATCTTTATCTCCTTTTCATTAAAAATTGTCTGTCGAAATACAATAACATCCAGTCCATTCCTTTGTATCCGGATTATATACTGATGACATTACGCCTGTTAAATCTGAAATAATTGGCTTCCAGTTTTCTTCAACCCAAACATGGCCTGGATCTCCATTAACACATCGTTCAGAATTCATAAATGCATCAAATATTCTTGACTTAACCTCATCAACAACTCTGGAATAATCGTCTTCAACGCAAGAACGCAGATCAAGAAAATAATTTTCTTCCCTGCGCATTTGAGCATGATGTCCAGAACCAGCGCCATTTGATGCAGTATGATTCCCTTCATTTTCGTGATCTTTATGCGCCTGTAACCATGCTGCGACTCCAACGCCTGTCTGCAACTGTTCATCCCAACCAAATAAATTGTCACACCCCTGAAGATTTTTGTTATACCAGTTAATATCTGAATCTGGAGGGGGGGGAGCATCCGATCTCAACCACTTGTTGATCACAAATTCCTGATCAACTACAAATGATGAAGAAGCCACATGCCAGAAACCATGATTAGGTCCATTATCTGTTATTTGCTCAATTCCCACTCCCCGTAAAATCAATTCCATTTGTCTTTCAGGATTCAATGCAATTTCTCGTGTAATTGGATCGTAAAAATTAGGATAAAATGCAAAAGGTATATTTGTTTCTTTATCTCTATGTTCACCCACTTTCTGGTCGCCGCATAAATAGGCGGGATTATCGATATCGTCTTCATTGGATTCTTCACAAGATCCAACGGTTATATTCCACTCACGATCATTACATAGCGTTACAATCATATCTGGACATTGTGATGGTATTTCATTTTGAGTAAAAGGACATTTGAATATTACAATACAGGAAACAACCGTATCCTTGACAATTTTACCCTGCCATTGAGTTGAATCGTTTATCAATTGATGATCAGAGCTATGCCATTTTATTTTATACGGGTTTAATCCATCCACTTGAATAGAATAAGTGGCAATTTCCGCGCGGGTTATCTCTGAAGGACCAAATACTCCCTGAACTCTATACACAATAATATCACATGAGGCGAATTTAGCCTCCGGCCCGGCATTGCAATCCCCTCCATCATTCGCTGATACAGAAGCTAAATAAGTGTCCGGGCCCGCTATCAGCATATGAAAGATCCGGTCATCATTCTCATCCACATAACCCAATCCTATCCATGAAAAGGTGACTTCCGGATGAAGCGTGCGCACCGGCTTGCCGGTCTCCGTATCCCAGCAATAATCCGTATCTTCACCGCCGCCGGCATAGACGATGACCTCCATACCAGGGCCCTCCCATGCAATGCACCTTCCGGAGTTTGTTACATCCATTCCCCCCGAACTCAAGGTTACATCCGTCATCTCACCTGCCCACTTTTTTGCCTTGGCGTCCCAATACACCGACACAAGACTGGATCCATCCGGACAGCACGCCGTAGGGGTGGGTTCCGCCGTTGCTGTTGGGGTGGGTTCCGCCGTTGCCGTTGGAGTGGGCGTGACCTTGGCGTCATCATCATCTTCACATAGCGCAGTTAGTGGCGTAAGGGATATCATGATAAGGAATATCGCTCCCATCAATACATCTATCTTTTTCATAAACGATACCTCGCGTAATTATCAATATTATTCATTATCCGAAGAAAAATATTCCGGATATTTCGCAGCCATACGATCAAGAAGCGCCGTGTCGTTTTTCTTTCCTGCAAGATGTTTGATCCATACGGCTGCGCGCTCTTTCATATCCCAGGGTTTCCCATCGGTTCCAAACGAGCTTCCTTTTGCGGAAAAGTCTTTTTCAAAGGTTGTTTCCAGGATCGCGATCGCCTCCTCGTATTCCCCGGTTGCATTCAAGGCAAGTCCCAGAAACTGAATCGCCATGCTGTTCTCCCGGGTTTGGTCGGGATATTTTTCCAGAAACGCCAAGCCCAGTTCGACGGCTTTAGTATAATTCAGCTGATAAAAATACGTTTCAAAGTACATGAGTTCCGCAGTGGCGCATAGTTGCGGGGCGGTTTCAGGGGTGACATAATCAAAAACCTTCATGCAGGCGTTCCGGCAATCCTCCAGCTTTCCGCCTCCGCCCGCTGCGCCGCGCGAAACCTCCATGATGATCCCAGCCTGCTGCGCCTGGGCGAA
>JAFGFK010000334.1 GCA_016931135.1 Candidatus Sumerlaeota bacterium
GTGGAACAGGAGAAGATGTTCCAGGTTTATCAGGAGTTCGAGGCGTGGGCAAAAATACTGGGCTTGGAAACGGTCGCCCTTTTGAATGATTTGATCGTGTCGGGAAGGGTTGGGGAATTCATCCGCGTGGCGGAGGCGCTTCAGGAAAAAAAGATCGGGCAGATTGCCGATGCCATCACAAATCATCCGACATCTCCCCGTATCGTTCTTATCGGAGGTCCCTCATGCTCGGGGAAGACCACCTTCTCCAAAAGACTGGGCATTCAGCTCCGGGTGAACGGATACCGTTCTTTGACCATTTCCACGGATGATTTTTTCGTTCCGAGGGAAAAAACCCCCCTTGATGAACATGGCAAACCGGATTTCGAATCCTTTTACGCGATCGATTACAGGCTGCTGAACAAGGTTATCAGGGGCTTACTCAAGGGGAAGAGCGTTATCATGCCGCGATTTGATTTCAAAAAGGGGCGCAGCGTGAAGGGCGATGTAGCGCAGCTGGAAAAAGACCAGATCATCATCATGGAAGGAATTCATTCTCTGAATGACCGCCTGCTTTACAACATTCCGGAGGGTATGAAATACAAGATTTATGTGAGCGCCCTTACAACGCTTAATATCGATTACCATAACCGGATATCCACATCGGATTCCCGATTACTGCGCCGAATCGTGCGGGATAGCCAGTTCCGGAACTATTCCGCAAGCGAGACCCTCTTTCGCTGGCCCAGCGTCAGAAAAGGCGAGGAGCGAAACATCTTTCCCTACCAGGAGAACGCGGATGTGATGTTCAATTCCGCCCTGGTATATGAGATCGGGGTTTTGAAAAAGTATGCGGTTCCACGGCTTGGGGAAATCAAAAAAAAGGACACCTCTTACTCCGAGGCTTGCAGGCTTTTGAAATTCCTTTCCTATTTCCTTGACGTGAACGACATCATTGTCCCGCGGCATTCCATCCTGAGGGAATTCATTGGAGGAAGCAGCTTTGTTTATTGATACTGATTTTTGTTCTTGAATACCTGAAACTTCCCCATATAGTTCTTTATTATTCTTATGGATATTTTGTAATTCATGAACCGGATTTGAATCAATGTGAAACCTATTACATCCCAAAGGAGGCGTTATCATGGGAGAACCGATAGAAATCACGGATCGCAACTTCAAAAATGAAATTCTCGATTCCACAATACCCGCCCTTGTGGATTTTGGCGCGGAATGGTGTCCCCCATGCAGAGCCATCGAACCTATCATTAAGGCTTTAGTCGATGAGTATGCGGGGAGAGTGAAAATTGGCAGTAGCGATGTCGATGCGTCCCGATCCGTCGCTGGACAATTCGGGATCATGAGCATCCCCACCCTGATCTTTTTCAAAAAGGGC
Source organism: Candidatus Sumerlaeota bacterium (assembly GCA_016931135.1). GTDB lineage: Bacteria > Sumerlaeota > Sumerlaeia > MWCT01 > MWCT01 > JAFGFK01. The sequence continues at coordinate 1,376 of JAFGFK010000334.1, forward strand.
GAAGAAATTGACCGTATAATAGGTTATGTCCCCAAAGACGCCATCAGAGAGAAAATCGACGCCCTGCTTTATTGAGATTTGCCGTTATGCCGCCAATCATTAAAGAACTCAAGAGATTGGGACATTGGCTGATCATACTTGCCGGATTGGTTGTGCTCAGCCTCGTGGCTTACGCCATGTTCTATTCCGGCAAAACCATCCATGACCTTCTGGGGGAGAACAAGGCGCTTCAGAAGTCCATCGCAAACCTCACGCGCGAGGAGGAGGTCGGTTACGCCAAGGTTATTTCCCAGGAAGAAAAAGACGGCAAACCGTACACCCGGATTCTTTTTGTGGTAACGGATCCGGAAGACATGACCCGTCGCATCCTGGAAAAGGAATTCGAGGTGGAGGGGGACGTGGTTTTTTTCGACGCCCTGATCGTCAAATTCAAAAACAAAACCGTCATGGAAGGAAAGGATCGGGCGCTTTTCCTCTGGCGACGCGTTTACAGCGACAAGATGAAACCGGAAGACGGATTTTCCATCGACGCCTCCGGGGAAGAGCCTGTGCGCTATTCCCGCATCTGTTCGACGCTCTCGGTTAAAAACCGGCTCATGTTCTGGACGGAAATCTGGAATCTCTCCGATGATCCGGAACGCCTGAACGATTCCGGGGTGCGGGCGGTCTATGGAAACGCTGTTTATAAAAAAGTCAAACCGGGACTCATCTACCGCTTCAAGCTCGACGCCTCCGGCGCCTTCTATCCCGATACCGTGCCGGATTTGTAAACATCGGCGTTTTCTGGAGTTTAACCAGACTTTCAGAATCCTTGCGGAGTGTTTTATTGTTCGGCTTATTCAGGCGCCTGAAATATTCCTTATCTTATCGAAAATTAACATCTGACACGTTCTACGAAATGTCCCGGGAGACACCCCCAATCTGTCCCTGTATTTATAAAATTGAACCGTATCTTATGAACTTTAAAAACTCTTCACCCAAGGCTGTAATACGAAATGTTTGCCTTAGTGTGTCAATTCTGCCCTTATCGAGACCTGGAATGCTACCATGTATAATAAATCGCCTGTTGGCAAGAACATCAACTGCCGAATAGATATAATCTCTATCGGACTCATCAAGTACATTTAACCGGGCATATAGTTTGCCGACTTCAATAAAACTTTTTTCAGGATCATCATTCTTATTTGCTAAAAAAACTGACAGGCAGTGAATATGTGCATCAGTTATGAGGTCGAAAGTTTTAATGAAAAAATCTTTTTTGTCAAAATCATAATTTGGCTGCTGAATAATAATAGAGAATAAAGAGCCCCTAAGAGAAGTCAGTTTTTATTATTATCCTTAGCATCATTTTCAATTTTCCGAATGAATTCTCTTAGGCCGGGATTTTCATCTCTGGAGTAGGGCAAAATCAATCCGACCGGCTCTGTTTTAAAACTCTTTCCTACGAAAGGCTTTCTATTTTTCTCCCCAAATTTCGGCGGCAATTTTACTCGTTATTCCCGCCTGCCGCCAGATGGAACTTAACGTTCCCTGCGGGATGCTGCTTTTATTTCTCGGAACAATAACGACACGGTTCTTGCCTTGATATTCTCCGGCATATATGTCTTCTTTTCCGTGTCTTTTAAAAGTAATCCCGATTTGGCTTAATATCCAAACGACGTCATTACTCGAAAGATTTTTA
>JAFGFK010000032.1 GCA_016931135.1 Candidatus Sumerlaeota bacterium
GCCATGCCGGCGTGAAACGCTGGATGTACGCCAGTAACTTTGGTTAAATCGACCACCTTTATGGCGTTTCCGCCGAAATCTCCCAGAATTATAGAACCCTGATACAATCCCCCATCTTCAAAATTCGCCCAGCGATAAAGCTCATATTGGGTATAACCCGGGATTCCTGTGGAGAATATGAGAAAAAACAACAAGCCAAATTTAAAAAATCGCTTAACAGGAAAATATTTCATTTCGTTCACCTCAAATATTACCTAATTTTTTTTGCCTGATATGTCAATTCTTTTCATAATGCCGACGCTTCTATTCATGGATTTCAATCCCGCAATTTTCATAAATATCATCAATATATTTCAGAAATGAATTATAATCCATGATCATATCCAGTTCCTCGGGTTTCATATATTTTTTAAAATCAGAATCGGAAAGAAGGTTATCCCGAAGAGGGATTTTATCCATCCAGGTTTTCATGGCGTTTCTCTGGATGATGGCATACGCCTCCTCCCGCGTAATATCCTTTTCAAGGAGTTCCAGCATGATCTTCTGGGAAAAGATCAATCCCCTGGTTTTATCCAGGTTCTGAATCATGGCGTCCGGATAAACGGACATCTCCCGGATGATATGAATGATCTTGTTCAACATGTAATGGAGGAGGATGGTGGAATCGGGCAGGATGATACGTTCCACAGAGGAATGGCTGATGTCGCGTTCATGCCAGAGAGCCATGTTTTCCAGGGCTGCCAGAAGGTTCGAGCGGAGCAGGCGCGCCATGCCGGATAACTGTTCGCATACTACGGGATTCCTCTTGTGCGGCATGGCGGATGAACCCTTTTGTTTTTTCCCGAAAGGCTCTTCCGCCTCGCGGATTTCGGTTCTCTGAAGTCCGCGAATCTCCGTCGCGATTTTCTCTATGGTCCCCCCGGTTATGGCAAGGGCGGACATGAACTCGGCATGACGGTCTCTTTGCAGAATCTGGGTGGAAACCGGCGCGGGTTTCAAGCCCAGTTTCCCGCATACATATTGCTCGATAAAAGGACCCGTATGGGCGTAAGAGCCCACGGCGCCGGAAATTTTTCCCACGGAAACGGACTCGAGAGCGGATGCCAGTCTTTTTTCATTCCGAAGCATTTCCTGACGCCAAACCAGGAATTTCAATCCGAACACGATCGGTTCCGCGTGTATTCCATGCGTTCTACCCACCATGATGGTTTTCCTGTGATCCAACGCCTGTTCCCTGAGAAGTCCGATCAGTTCCTTCAGGGATTCCATTATGATCTTTCCTGCGCGAACCAGCAGAACCGCCTGCGCCGTATCCACGACATCGGAAGAAGTCAGTCCTTTATGAACAAAACGCGATTCAGGTCCGATATTTTCAGCAAGATTGGTTGTAAAGGCAATCACGTCATGCCGGAGATCATTTTCCAGTTCGTTGATTCTATCCACGGAAAAGAAGGCTTTTTTTCGGATCGTTTCCAGGGCGTCTTTTGGGATTTGTCCAAGCTCCGCCCAGGCTTCGCAGGCAAGCAGTTCGATCTCGAGCCACGTGGCGAATTTGCTTTCCTCGCTCCAGAGTTTTTCCATAACCGGAAGGGTATAACGTGGAATCACCTTTCAACCTCCCAGAGGGCAATATCCATAAAAAACATTAACAACTCTTGTGATGAATTTCATGATACCGGAAATTAAGAAATGAATAATAAAAAATATTTTTTCTTTTGCGCAAGAGGAAAATGTATATTAAGAGGCGTTAATTGTTAATTGTGGGTTGTAGATTGCTGGTTGTGGATTACCGGCGATTGGTTATTGAAGGGGGCGCAAGTGACGGATTTACAGTAGTTTAATGTTCATCCATTGCTTGAGCATATTTTGGTAAGGCGACAGATTGATCCTAATCCCGCCAGAGGCGGGACAGGTAAGGAGTTCCCGCTGTAAGCGGGATCGGGCGGCAAAACTCCTTTTTTCCTTGAAATGCGCTTATCTTGAATGCCCCTCAACGCGTTTTACACTGCGAACTCTGCGGCTCTGCGTTAGAAATTTACGGAGAATATAACTGGGATAAAGGGGATAAACGGGATAATAATACTGATGCTTCGATTTCATCCTGTTCATCCTCGCCTTTTGCGCCAACATGTCACGGCGAAGTTTCAACGTAGCCCGAAGTTGCGCCTTTGGCGTAACGAAAACAAATTCGCCTTAATTGCACTCATTTGCCAGATTGACCCCAATCTCCCTTTGATCCCAATATTCGCCAAGATCATCAACGGGGATGCATCCGAAAAAAGAAAAGGAAAAAATAAGAAACGCACTTACTTGAAATATGAGAAACTTAAGCATGAAATTTTCAATAATAAAGACATATGGTTTGTTCAACATATTTTTCTTATTCCAGGCAATCCTGAAAACGTAAAAGAATATCCTCCATCATCTTTTTCATATTTTCAGGAGATGGCGTTGATTTCCCTTTAATTATTTTTACTTCCCTGATCTCAATTTTTAAAATTATGCTATCTTCATCAATAATTTCTTTATCAATCGGGAATAGTGATAAACCAGATGCGATTATACTTTTATTGTCATCGGAATTCTTTTGCTCTTCTTTTATTTCATCATGATCATGAATATCTGAAGAATCATAATCTATATAAAAGAAATCTTCATATTTTTTCCCTTTAAATAA
>JAFGFK010000335.1 GCA_016931135.1 Candidatus Sumerlaeota bacterium
CATAATTATGAGGATATCTGTTATGATGGGAAGCGTTGTATCTATAGTTTAGCATAATATTTCTGTAAAATACCCGGATTTTTATAGGGATTGACCCCCGATTGCAGAAAAAACTCAGGATAGTTTGAAGGATTTTTATAGAGTTTGACCCCATTGTCTAAACGCCTTAAGTTAAAACGTTTCCCTTAACTTAGCGCCATTCGAGTCAGACCCGAAAAATTTCGCAAAAGGGGAACCTCTCGGTTCCCCTTTTTGCATTGAGAATGGATTTACCCTTGGATCAGTTCATGTCATCAAAATCGGGATCTGGTACAGGCAGGTTAGCCAGATTGGTTTCCGGGGCGTCATCGAACAGGGGATCGGGGGGAAATTCCATGAGCTGGGAGCGGTCTCCCTTCCTGGCGGGGAGATTCGGATTTAAACCCGGGCGTTGTCTCCTGATATCGGGTCTTTGCCTTCCGGGCATATCAGCCCTGCCCTTGTTCCGATTGATCGCGCCTTGCTGTTGCCAGCCCTGTCTTTCCGGTTTGCCGGGTTGATGGATTCTCTGCTGAAATTTCTGTCTTGCCTGAAGCGCCTTCCACTTGGCGACAAGATTTTTCGCCTTTTCCCTTTGTTCCGGAGTAAGCGTCTTTTTTGCCTCGATCAGTTCCGTTACGGAGATTTTCCGCAAATCGGTTTGAGCAGCGCCCATAGCCTCAACGAGTTCCATGATTTTCCCCTCGTTGGTTTCATCCTTCTGGATTTCCTGCTCGAACTGAAGCCGGGCTTTTTGCAACCTGGCATCGACATCGATCCGTTTTTCCCTGGAATCGAGTTGAATTTTCTTCAGGCTCTCTTTCTGTTCCGGGGTAAGATTGAGTTCCTTAGCCAGTCTCTCATTTCCAAGCGCCCTGGAAATGTCCTGGGCGGAAACGGAAACCGCGAAACAAAGGATCAGGATCGGGATCATAGCCACCACTGCTTTTTTCCATGAATTTCTCATTTTTCATTCCTCCTTTGAAATTGATTTACGCCTGTATTCAAGGCAATTTCAATGCCAGCGGGGACTCTTGAGTTAAAAAAGATATAACTCACACAATATCAAGGATTTATACAGTTACTCCTGATGGAAATAATAAGAGGAGGCGTTCAATATTGTACAGAATAATGGAAAGGATGCACGTTTTGGTACCAGTTCAACGAAGGAAGGAGATTTTTTTGAAGGGGCGGTAACGGAAGAAAGCCCTGCCCTTGAGATTTTCCAGTGGTACAAAACCCCAGGCGCGGCTATCGAGGCTGCTTTTGGAATTATCGCCGAGCACCAGGATATGACCATCCGGCACTTTGGCATGGGTAAAATATTTTCTATCGCATCTGTTCTGATATTCGATAAAATCGTAGGGTTCTCCGGTAATTTTTTGTCCATTGATATAAATGGAGCCATCGAGGATTTCCACCTCATCTCCGGGGAGTCCGATCGCCCTTTTAATATAAACGGGTTTTTCCGGAGAAAAAATGACTTCAGGAACCTTGAAGACAACAATGTCTCCTCTTTCGGGCGGCTTGAACCAGTAGGACAGTTTATTCACGACAATATTATCGGCGCGAAGTTGGAATTTGCGTCCCACGAGCTTATACTGAGGCGGATTCAATAAAATTTCATCGCGGACGTATTTGCCGCCTTCCATATAGAAGACATGATACCAATTCGCTTCTTTTTTGAGGATCAGGTCATCCTCGCCGTTTCCGTCATAATCGAATTCAGCGCAGAAATCGCCCACCAGGGTGGGCGTCATGGAGCCGGTCGGGATTTTAAAGAGTTCGACCACATAGGAACGGATGAACATAGCCAGTATATAAGCGATCACAAGGGCGTCCACCCAATCCCGCAGGTGTCCCAGAAAGGATTTGGATTCCTTTTTTACTTCCTTATGTTCCATAAAATCAACCTTAATAATCCTGGTAAATTTTCCAATACATTATATTTTCGCCTTGAAAATACAAAAGATAGATTCCTCACATTCCAGAGTTTGTCAAATAATTTCATGTTCCGTTTTTACTTTACATTCCTTTATCACAGGATTTAATAATGTTTTTTGTTAATTTTTACGATTGAGGAAGCGATTTTATGTCCAAAAAAAATGTATCATCCCCCAAAAGCGCCGATGTCAAGAAGGAACAGCCAGCGCCATCTCATGAGATATTCACAGCGAAAAGGCTGATCATATTTTTCGCAGCCCTGGAACTTCTGATCATTGCGCTCATGTATCCCAGTTACCGGGGGCGCCGGCGCATGAACCTTGCCAAAGACGCCTCGAGAAAAGGCGAATATGAAAAGGCGTACGAACATTACCAGTGGCTGGGGAAGCATACGCCCGCGCCTGAGAGCGCCTCATATCAACTGGAACTGGGGCTGGTCTGTCTTCACCTGAAGCGATATGATGAATCCATAAAGCATTTGAAACTCGCCGTGGAAAAAACAGAGGGTCAAGCGGAGCTGTATTCATATCTGGGCAGGGCGTACATGGAATCCGGGAACAAGGCGGAGGCGAAGCGATATTTTCTCAAGGAACTGGAGTCGAATCCGACGAACCCCACATCCAATTTCCATCTCGGTCAAATCGCTTATGCGGAAAAAAAATATAATGAAGCGACGGCGTATTTCTCCCGTGTGGCGTATATTCCGCAATACAAAAACCTTTTGAAACCTTATTGGGCGACTATTGAAAAAGAGGTTCTGGCGAAATAAGGGCGTACTCCGAAAATTACCCGGCGTGGCGAAGCCTCAACCAGATTTAAAATGAATCCGTCTTCGTTATCACGCATCAGGCGTGATAACTACGACGCGACAAGAAATATACAATGAAAAATTAAGGTATTGAAATCAAGACACGGAAAATGTCAACGAGTTGAATCATGAAATATTTTGTTCTTGCCGATTTTTGCGTCAGTTACATCCTGTTTTTCATTTTCCCGAGTAAAAGAGCCGTCATATCTGCAATCGCCTCTGCGATTCTGGCGCTTGCCGGAATCCTGCGGGCGGAATTCCCCATTACGCAGACGCTTGTATGGATCAACTGGAACGTACTGGGAATATTCATAGGCACCCTGATTCTTGCGGAGTTGTTTATTTACAGCCGCGCCCCGGCTGTACTTGCGGAACACATGGTCAATCACACCCGTTACGTAGGTACGGCGATCTTCTTTATATGTATCCTGGGAAGCCTGATATCGGCTTTTGTGGAGAATGTGGCGACTGTTTTAATCGTTGCGCCGATCGCCTTTGCTATATGTAAAAAGGTGAAGGTCAATCCAACGCTCGCCATCATCGGCATAGCGATTGCCTCCAATCTCCAGGGAACCGCAACCCTGATTGGGGATCCGCCCAGCATGATCCTTGCAGGTTACGCCAAAATGAATTTCAACGACTTCTTCCTATATCACGGCAAACCAGGCATCTTCTTTGCCGTTCAGGTAGGGAGTATCTTTTCCTACCTGGTTCTCTGGCTCTTTTTCCGCAAAAACAATATGGAAGTCACGCTGGAAAAGACGGAACAGGTGAAAACCTGGTTTCCCGTGTTCCTTATTCTGCTCATGATCGTCTTACTCGCCGTTTCCTCTCTCTTCGATCCGGATTTCGGTTTCTTTGCAGGCATGACCTGCATGATCCTGGGATTCATCGGCTTTTGCTGGTACGCCCTGCGTGAAGAAAAATCCATAAAGGGATTTTTTTCGATGATCGACTGGGAAACAAGCGTTTTTCTGATCTGCATCTTCATACTTGTCGGCGCCCTGACGGAGTTTGGCTGGGTGGACGCCATAGCCCGTGGCCTGATCGGGCTTATCGGTCAACATAAATTTCTTGCCTTTGCCACGATCGTTCTGGGATCGGTCATGATTTCAGCGGTTGTGGATAATGTCCCTTATCTTGCCGCCATGATCCCCGTAGTTCAAAAGATGGCGGACGCCATGAGCGCTCATGGGGGAACTTCTGAAGATCGAACCCTTCTTCTCTTTGGACTTCTGATCGGCGCCTGCCTGGGTGGCAACATCACGCCGATTGGCGCTTCGGCGAATATCGTGGGAGTGGGCATGCTGAAAAAAAACGGTTACGAGGTCAGTTTTGGAGAATTCGTGAAGATGGGACTCCCCTTTACGCTCGCTGCCGTCATTCCTTCCTCGATTTTTATCTGGCTTGTATGGACATAAAATAAAGTTTGAAGTTTGAAGTGAGAAGTTTGAAGAAAGGAATCATGATTTTCGAACGAGGGATAAGAGGGCGTTCCAGTGGGAAAGGAATTTCCTGTGCAAGAGGTCTGTTTCGTCATTTTTGTTGGAACGCATCATGAAGTTGCGGCGGATATTGGCTGCGCATTTGGATAAATGATAATAGGCATGATAAAAGGGAGAAAATACATCATACATTTTTTTTGTTTCATCGGGGAAATGGCGGAAATATTCCTTTTGAAACTCATCCACAAGCTGATCGTCGTTTTTCAATAACGCCCGTTCCGCCTGAACGATGTCCTTTCCCCTGTAGCCATACTGAAGCGTGCTGAAGTCCAGAAGAAACATCGAATTTTTATCCTGGGAAAAGATCACATTTCCCCGGTTGATCTTGTTATGAATCAGTTGGAAGGTTATGAAACTGTTCAGAGGTTTTGTAAAACCGCGAAACCAGTTTCTGATCTCGGAAAACTCAGAGGACGGGATGTCATTTTTCAGGAATTTTCCAATGCGATAAAGCCGGTTTTTCACCAGACCGAATTGCGAATCCCCGAAACCTTTTCCATTTGCCGATTTAGCGCCAAAAGCCCCCCAGGAATCCGATTCAAGCAGATGAAGTTGCGCTAAAAGCCCCCCCAGTTTTCCGGCTGCTTCCGGCGAGCGTTCCAGGGTCTCCCAGCTCTCCCCCGGAAGATATTCCTCTGTCAAAAAGCTGACTCCTTTGGAAGAATACTTTTCCGCAAGATCCACGATATGAGGAACCGGCAAACCTTTTTCCTCCAGGAATCTCTGGGAGGAAAACAGTAATTTCGCCTCATTCAACCGGGAACGCAAAAAAGCCCTGATGGCATAACCGTCGCCCGAAGAGGTCCTGAGAAAACGGATGCAGCTCTTTCTCCCGATCAAAGGAACCTCCACCCGGCATTCCCGCAGGGTAAGATGGAACCGGGGGAAAAGTCGATTCAGGATATAATCCTTGAAGGCTTCCTCAATATGAATGATATCGACAAACATGGCGCCTTTCAACGCATTGCATTGATATAATTCATGCAATAGGGATCGAGGTCGAGAAGCGCCTGCGCAGCCTTGACCTGGCTCATGAGCGCTTCATCCAGGGGATCCATGATAGCAGCATCGAGTCCAGACGCCATAGCCATGATCAGGAAGGTCTGGTTGACGGTTTTTCTTTTCGGCAAACCAAAGGAGACATTGGAAAGACCGCAAATCCGGCGCGTTTCCGGGAAAGATGAGGCAAACCGTCTGATCAGATTCAAGGCAAGGGGTCCATAAACCGTATTGGTGGCAATGGGACGGATCAGGGGATCGATGAAAATCCGATCCGGAGAAACGCCTTCTTTTCCCAGGGATTCGATCAGGGAGTTTGCAATGGAAAAAATTTTCCCTTCATCCTCCGATAGCCCGGTATGATCCATGGGAAGGGCGATTACCTTTGTATTGAATTCCCTGATAATCGGGACAATGGAGCGGAAATTATTTTGCTCTGCGGTAATGGAATTCAGGATGACATCGTCGCCCGCCAGCCGGCATCCGAGGGCAAGGGCTTCGGGTTTCGGGCTGTCTATGGATAAGGGAAGATCGGTAACCTCCCGCACAACCTTTATCAACCATTCGAGAACATCGAGTTCCCTTTCCGCGAAGGCGCCGGCATTGACATCGATATAGGATACGCCGGCGTCTTGCTGTTTTATCGCCAGGTCTTGTAGGAAGGCGGCGTCTTTTTCCGCCAGGGCTTTCCTTATTTTCTCCCTGGTGGAATTCAACAATTCCCCAATAATAATCATGAAATCATCCTGTCAAAAATTCAACGGGGGGATTTTTCCCCCGGAACAATCCGCTGGATCAGGCACAAATAATGATAAGATAAAGGAGCCGGGAATTTTTCAATTCAATCCCAGAAGTTGTTTGGCTACTTCCACAGCCGTGGCAGCGTCCTTGGCGTAGCCGCTGGCGCCGATCTTTTTGGCGAATTCCTCATCCACAGGGGCGCCGCCGATCATGACCGGATTGGAAAGTCCCGCTTCCCGGAAGGCTTTGATGTTTCCCTCCATGCCGACCATGGTATTGGTAAGAAGCGCGGACATGCCGACTATGGCGTCGGGATTTTCCTTCATGGCGTTCATGAATTTTTCCTGGGATACGTCGATTTCAAGGTCAACGATTTTGAAACCTGCGCCCTCCATCATCATTGCCACGAGATTTTTTCCGATGTCATGGAGATCCCCCTTGACGGTTCCAATGATCAGGGTTCCGAGTGGTTTTGAGCCGGTTTGAGCCAGGGGTTCCTTCAAGATCGCCATACCTGCTTTCATGGCGCGGGCGGCGATCAGAACTTCGGGAACATAAATCTCATTCGCCTTGAACCGGCGGCCAATTACATCCATTCCCTTGACAAGTCCCTCATCGAGTATCTCCCGGGGGGAGACGCCCTGTTCCAGCGCCTGACTGACCAGTTCCTTGACTCCCCGCTCACCCTTACGGATAGGTGAATTCAGATCCGAATTGCCGCAAATGACGTTGTCCTTGATGGAGTCTAACAGGTTCATATTCATTCGCTCCTTTATATAATGATGCGGGAGAGATATCTTCTCCCCATTACCAATATTTTCAAAACATGATACAATATCCCATTCACAAAAAATATTTCGGTTTGTGCGATAACACCTTCCCTTTCGCCTTGCAAGCCCTTTTTTATTATTGATTGCAGTTTTACCGAGGGTTTATATCAATTTGATTCTTGATTTTCTCGGATCAAATGCTGCACCATTAATCCGATATGGATATGGAGAATCTTCCAAATTTGTCCACAAAAAACACAGTCGATCAACCATTTGAGAGAAAGACCGCCCAATTCTTGTTTTATGTAATGATTTTCACCATAACAGTATTCAATATCATAGCGTTTTTTTTCATTATTTATACTTTTCTTGCCGAACAGCAGCGAAAAATCGCGGCGCGCAAAAAGGGAAGTCTCATTCTCCTTTACTGCAATCTGGATGGTTTGAAGGAAATCAATGACTCCAGGGGATACAAAGCCGGAGACGAGGCGCTCATTCAAACGGCGAATATCCTCAGGAAGACCTTCCGGGAATCCGACATCATCGGACGCATCGGAGAAGATGAATTCATCATCCTGATGGTGGATACGGAAAAGCGTGGAACCCGGATCATTACAGAGCGGATTCAAAAGGTCTTGAATGAATTCAACGCCAACGTTGCCTTTCCACCCAAGCTGTCTTTAAGCATAGGGTTTGTAGAACATGATCCTGAAAGACCTTTATCACTGTGAGAGATGATCGCCATCGCCCACGCCTCCATGGATAAGCAAAAAAAGGAGGAGACCATAGATATAATCAAGCGAAACGAGACAAAGAAGGGTAATAAGAAACGGAAAGGAAAGGGGAGGCTTTGAAAAAATCCATAGAAGAATTGAAGAAGGCGCGCCAGGAGCTGGAAAAGCGGGTGGCGGAGCGGACGCGGGAACTGACGGAAACAAACAAAAGACTGAGAAAGGAAATCCGGGAACGAAAGAAAACAGAGGCAATTCTCGCGCGATCGGAAGCCTTCTATCGGGGCGCCATTGAAAACGCCTCCGGAGTTCCCTACAGGCTCAATTACGACAAGGGGGAATACGAGTTTATCGGAAAGGAAGTTCAATCCGTCCTGGGCGTCACCTTCGAGGAAATGACCATCCAGCGGGTCAAGGAACTCATCCAGGAGACCGTGATCATGGATCCGGACGCCCCCCGAAATCCCACGGAATATCGCATGGCTTTTCGCAGAGGTGAAGTGGATCATTATCATGTGGACTTGAGGATTCTGAAGCCCAATGGGGAGGAAAAGTGGATCAGCGATCGCTCGATTCCCATAAAGGAAGAAAAAACGAAACGCGTGGTCGGATCATTCGGCATCCTGCAGGATATCACGGAACGCAAGCGAATCGAGGAACAGGCGCGAATGCAGCAGGAACAGCTGATCCAGGCGGATAAGATGGTCGCGCTGGGAACCCTGGTTTCCGGCGTGGCTCATGAAATCAATAATCCCAACCACTTCATCATGTCCAATTCCTCTCTTTTGCTGGACGCCTGGATCGGCATCAAGCCGATCCTGGATAAATATTACCAGGAAAACGGGGATTTTCTTCTGGGGGGGATGAAATATTCCCGGATGCGGAAGCGCTTTCCGAATCTGGTTTCCGGCATCCTGCAGGGTTCTGAACGGATCAAGTTCATTGTGGATGAGTTGCGAGACTTTGCCCGCCCCGCCAAATCCGAAAGGACGGAAATGGTGGATGTCCATGAAGTGATAAAATCAGCCGTCAATCTTCTGAATGATATGATAAAAAAATCCACGGAACATTTTACAATGGAACTGGGAACCAATCTTCCAAAAATCAAAGGGAACTTTCAACGCCTGGAACAGGTTATCATCAATCTGATTCAGAATGCATGCCAGGCGTTGCCGGATCCCGGGAAGGGGATTTCCATCGCAACAAAGTATCAGGATGAAATGATCGTTATTGACATCCGGGATGAAGGCATCGGCATACCCGAAGAAGGGATTCGGCACATATTCAATCCCTTTTACACCACAAAAAGGGAATCCGGAGGAACAGGTCTCGGGCTTTCCATATCGTCGAAAATCATCACGGAACATGGAGGAAAAATCACGTTTACATCCACTCCCGATGAAGGCGCAAACATTAAGATTCTTCTTCCCGGCGATTCAAAGAACAATCCCGGGAGAAGGGAGCGATCATGAACAGGGAAACGCTCAATCCTTTTCTTCCCGTACTGATAGTCGATGACGAACCAAGAGCCATCGAGAGCTGCGAGTTCATTCTTTGCGCCGGCGGCATCGAGAACATCCTTGTTTGCGAAGACAGCAGGAAGGTCCCGGAAATCCTTGCCGAAAGGGAGATCGGAATTATCCTGCTCGATCTCTCCATGCCCGGACTTCCCGGTGAAGAGCTTTTGAAAATCATCACGGAGGATCACCCCTATATCCCCGTGATCATCATAACCGGCAGAAACGAGGTAAAAACAGCCGTGGATTGCATGAAGCTGGGGGCGTTCGATTACATGGTGAAACCTGTGGAAAAAAGCCGGATGATCTCCGGCGTGAAGCGCGCCATAGAGATGCGGGAGCTCCGTCATGAATATAATCTATTGAGCAGGGAGCTGTTATCCAACAGGCTGGAATATCCGGAGGCGTTCAAGGAAATCGTCAGCAATCATCCCAGGATGCGCTCCATATTTCAATATACGGAAGCGGCGGCAAAGACATCAAAACCGGTTCTGATCACTGGAGAAACAGGAGTTGGAAAGGAACTCGTCGCGCGCGCTATTCATGAAATCAGCGGGCGAAAGGGAGAATTCGTATGCGTCAACGTGGCTGGGGTAGATGACGGCGTGTTTTCCGATACCCTTTTCGGTCATGTCAAGGGGGCTTTCACGGATGCAGGCCAGATAAGAAGCGGACTCGTTGAAAAGGCATCAGGCGGCACTCTTTTTCTGGATGAAATCGGAGATTTGAGCATGGCGTCGCAGGTCAAGCTTCTCCGGCTGCTTCAGGAAAGGGAATATTTTCCCATCGGCTCCGATGTTTCGAAAACCTCTGACGCCCGGATCATCACCTCCACAAACCAGGACTTGAAGCATCTGGAAAACGCAAGGCGATTTCGAAACGACCTTTATTTCCGTTTGAAAACGCATCATATTCACATTCCTCCCTTAAGGGAACGCCTCAGCGACCTTGCCCTGATGGTCAATCATTTTCTGGAAAAGGCGTCCGGAATCCTGAACAAGAAGAAACCAACCCCGCCGCGGGAACTGATCACGCTGCTGTCAACCTATCATTTTCCCGGAAACGTCCGGGAACTGGAATCCATGATATACGATGCGGTAAGCAATCACAGGTCCGGGCAGCTCTCCATGAAAATCTTCAAAGCCCATATTCATAAGGAACAACCTATGGGAGCGAAGAACCATAAGATTCTCATGGAAAAGGCGGAGGAATTTTTTGTCGGGAGAGAAATCCTTCCCACTGTGAAGGAGGTCAATGAACTATTGATAACCGAAGCCCTGAGAAGAGCCAAAGGCAACCAGAGTATAGCCGCTCAACTTCTGGGGATGACCCAATCCGCTCTCAACAAAAGATTGAAGCGCTCCCCGGGTAAATTCACGTGATCAAATGGATATGACAAACGTCATATTATCGAAATAAGGATATTTGATATAAATAACTGAAATTAATCGACTTATAATAAAGCGTGTCTTCTTTTTATCCTTTTTGTCATACCAGTTCGTTCCGACCAAATTTATAACTCCTTTAAAATCAGTCATATATAAATATATATTCAAAGGCATAATTATTGCTCTCTTCCTTTAAGAGATAATAATGAATAAATTTGATTTTCTATAAGAGGGAGGTGAGATGTTTTTTTCTTCATTTTGATAAATACTTTAAGGAGGAAGTTATATGAGTAATTACAAATTCTTGATCACTCTTCTCTTAATTCTTGTTATCGCAAGCATGGGCTATACCCAAGTCAGCCCGGAAACCAGAGCCATGTGGCATACCCGATGGTCCTGCGCCAACGACTCCCAGATTCAAGCTGTTGTGGATTACATGGTGGCGCATCACATGAATGTTCTTCTCGTTCAGGTTTATGGGGATGGGTATGCCCTGTATAATTCCAGTTTTGTCCCCCATTCCCCGGAGGCGCCGGGTTTTGACGCCCTTGCCAGCGCTGTATCCAGAGGTCACGCGGCTGGTATAAAGGTACATGCCTATATCAATATGACCAATGTTTACAGCGGTGGCTTGGGAACGCCGTCGGCTCCCAATCATATCATCAACTCCCATCCGGAATGGGCAATGGTAAACGACGCCGGAGTATCCGATATTACAAAAGTAGGCGTTTCCGGAACCATGATCTTCTATTGCCCGGAACACCCGGGATTTGCCCAGTATTGCAGGGATGTCGCTGTGGAAATCGCCACGAATTACGCCGTTGACGGCATCCACATGGATTATATTCGTTACCCGGAAAACAACTATTGTTACTGCGATCTTCACAAGACCAACTTTTACAATACCTATGGGCGGTATCCTTCTGCAGGAGATGCGGATTGGGATCAGTGGAGATTCAACAACATCACCAACCTCGTGACATGGATTTACAATGATGTTCATAACGTCGATCCTTTGTGCGAGGTATCGGCAGCCACATGGAAAACCAGCGGGGCTTATTTCCAGGACGCCTTCGGGATGCTGGAAGCCGGCGTACTGGATTCCGCCATGCCCATGACTTATACATCGGATGAAGACCTTTTCAGGCAATGGATAACGGCGTATCACCAGAATTCCGGAGGAAGAAACATCTATGCCGGAATTTATGTACCCTCCAACCTCTTGAAGGAAGAGGTCATTGCAGCGAGAGAAATTGGCGTCGAAGGACAAGCCCTTTTCTGTTATGACGATATCGGAAGAACAGCCACAAGGGATATTGAGGCCGTATATACGGCTGATGCGGCGGTTTTCCCCCTGTACTGGCTTGACGGTTCTCCCGACACATGGGCGCCGGTCATCAGCGGAATCGGCGCCACCGGAATAACGGGTGACACAGCGGTCATCAACTGGCATACGGATGAAAAGGCTGATTCAAAGGTGGAATATGGTCTCACCACCAGCTATGGAAGCGTTAAAACCGATTCAACGGATGTTTACGATCACGTCATTACATTGACCGGACTCTCTGCCAGCACAACATATCACTACAGGGTCACCTCCATCGATCCATCGAACAATTCCTCAACCTCGACCGATTACGTCTTTACCACAACATCAGGCGGCTTGGCAGATATCATAATTGACGATGATGACGCGGGATACTCATCTTCGGGAAACTGGTATTATGGAAGCGGGGCTGGCGACGCCGCTTACAATGGCGACTACTATTACGCCGTCGATGATGTGGTCGAGAGCGCATCCGCCCGATGGACGCCTTATATCACTTCAGCAAACAATTATGAGGTATATATCATGTATCGCGCGGGAACGAACCGTTGCGACAACACGCCTTATACTGTATATTACAGCGGCGGTTCACAAACCTTCCTGATCAACCAGAAGATGAATGGCGGACCTGTATGGAATCTCCTGGGCACTTTCTACTTTGCGGCAGGCAATACCGGATATGTCAAGATCGGCAACAATGCCAGCGGCGGCGACGTTGTATGCGCCGATGCGGTGAAGTGGGTGGCGGCGGGTGGCCCCACGCCAACCCCAACGCCCTCACAAACGCCAACCCCAACCCCAACGCCGACGCCGACAACCACGCCAACCTCTACATCAACGCCTACTCCTACTCCCACGCCAACCCCAACGCCTGGGCCAGAAGTCATTGTGGATAATGCGCAGGGATCTCCGGCTTTTACAATCACTGGAACGTGGGGAACGACAACCGGAGCGGGTTATGAGGGGAGTTATCGTTACGCCACAACCGGCAAAGCCAATACAGCCACATGGAAGGCTAACCTGGCGCAATCGGGAACATATAACGTTTCCGTTATTTATCTCGCCAGCGGCAACCGTTCCACAGGGGCGAAGTTCATCATTCACACGGCTTCCGGCGATGTCGAACAGTTTGTCAATCAGCAGATCAACAGCATGACATGGGTTTCTCTGGGAAATTACAGCTTCAATGCAGGCGATAACACAATTACGCTTGACGCCTTGAACAGCGTTGCGGGCAAGAAAATTGTCGTTATTGCGGATGCGGTGAAATTTACCCTGGCGGCTCCATAATCCATAAAAAAATCAGGTTTCATAAAGGGGGCAGGAGGAGAGTTCATCACTGCCCCCTGCCTTTTTTATGATTGATTACTTATACTCTTGTATCATGATTATTGTTAAATATTAAAGATAATGAGGCAAAGGCAAGCGTATGTTTTTCAAAAATTCGGTTGTCATATCATTTTTTTTCCTGATGTTTTCTGTTTTGTTTTTTGATTTTTCCGCGAATGCCCAATTCCAAATTTATTCCTGGTATAATTTTGAACAGGGCGCCTTCCCTGGGGATTTGACGCATTCCCACGATTCCACCGAGGTAAATACAATCCTTGCCGATTTCACATTACCCGGATATCCTCAGGGTATTCGCGATGATTCCTCAGTTGCGGAATGCGGCAGGTACGGCTTGAAATTCGAAACAAAACAAGGCGATCAATTTCTCAAAGCGGTATCGGAAATCACGCTTGATCGCAAAAGCCTCGGAACAGATGGCAAAGCCCTTTATCAATCCGATTTTTTCATCCCCGCGGATAATGGTTCCATCCCCTATACCATGGCTGTGCTTGCCGTCCTGTCGTCCGACAATACCGCCCAGAGACAATTCAGCTTTTATCGCTTTGGAATCCTTAAAGGGGAAAGGGTATTTTTCTCTTTCACGCACAATACCCCGCAACCGATCATATATGAACAATCTCAAATCTCGGATTTAAAACTGAAAAGACCCGGGTGGCACCGTTTTCAAATTATTTTCAACGGGCAGGAGGAAATCATCTGCGCCATTGACGGAAGACCCACCAGTTTTTCCCCTCTCAAGGACGCCACACTCGATAAACTCAAAGCCGGCGTCATGGCGTCGTCTTCCATGGATAAACCTTCGGGAATTTGCTTTGCGGATAATCTTTCCATCCAATGGACAAAGGAGAATCTGGCGCTTCCGGATTCCCCCTGGATCTACAGCCTCGAGTCCCAACAGGCTCAGAGTGGGTATGTCAATCCCTCCTCACCTTTCATGCCGCAGGCGCAGTTGAACTGGCGTTCCTCCCCGGAGGATTCATGGAAGGAACAGGTCGCAACCAACCGCCCCCTCTTGATATTATTTTATACGCCCAAGGCGAACGGATACAAAAACTTGGAACAATTCATCAATGTCCACCAGGAGGCGCAGAATTTCCTGCGGCAATTCACCTTACTCCGCATCGAGGTAAATCAATTGCGGGGAGGAACGATCGCCCAGCAATTCCAGGTATTTAAAGTTCCCTGTTTTCTTTTACTTGGCGCCGATGGAAAGGAAAAGACCAAAAAATTTTATACCTCCGAAGCGGACTGGGCGCCCCTTACCACAGAGATCATGGCAAAAAACGCCAGCCAATAAATTCGGGGCATATCCTGATCCTGTCAACTTCATCCTGCATTCCCTGAACGGAGACAAGATGAGCCTGATGCGTCCATAAAACCAAAAAATGCCTTGATTCAATACCTTCCCGCAAATAAATAAGACGTTATATCTTTATCTGAGAGAATATGTCTGAATTTCGTCCTGTTGGAATGGGTTGAATGGCATCTATCATACTCAAATCCAAACGTGAGAAATCCCTTTTACGGCGCCATCCGTGGATATTTTCCGGCGCCATTCACAAGCTTGAAGGAAATCCGAAACCGGGCGAAACCGTTGAAATTTTGTCAGATAAAAGATTGTGGATCGCGCGCGGCGCCTTCTCTCCCCTTTCACAAATCCGGGCAAGAATCTGGACATTCGATGAACAGGAAGAAATCGGACCCGCATTTTTCCATGAGAGAATCGTGCGCGCGATCAAAAACCGCCAGGCTCTTCCTGGCGAAAATCTCCCTGATTCTTATCGCGTCATTTTCGGAGAATCCGACGGCGTCCCGGGACTCGTTGTCGATAAATATGGAGAATTCCTTGTATGCCAGTTTCTCTTCACTGGAGTGGAATACTGGAAGGACGTCATCGTGGAGCAATTGAACGCCCTGATCCCCAACCGGGGAATTTACGATCGCTCCGATACGGACGCGCGGAAAAAGGAGGGGCTTCCCCTCAAAAAAGGCGTAATCTTTGGGGAGGAGCCTCCTGATTTGTTGACAATTCACGAAGGGGATATTAGATTCCTGGTTGATCTTAAAAACGGTCAAAAAACGGGATTCTACCTGGATCAGAGAGATAATCGAACCATCACGGCTGAATATGTAAAAGAAAAAGAGGTCCTGAATTGTTTTTCCTATACGGGCGGATTCGGCATAACGGCGCTGAAATACGGAGCAAGACATGTCGTGAATATCGATTCCTCTGAAACCGCCCTTGGGATCGCGCTTCAGAATTGCGAAATAAACGGTTTGGATTCCAGCAAAATGGAGAATATTTGCGGCGACGCCTTTGAAGTTCTTCGCAAATTCCGGGATGAGGGGCGCTCATTCGATTGCGTGATCCTCGATCCACCGAAGCTTGCGGAATCCCGCGCGCAGATTGAACGCGCGGCGCGCGCTTACAAGGACATCAACCTGCTCGGGTTTAAAATATTGCGAACCGGGGGAATCCTGATCAGCTTTTCGTGTTCAGGGAATCTCGATGAAAGTCTATTTCAAAAGATCGTTGCGGATGCCGCCCTGGATGCGAACAGAGAAGCCGTTATCATCCGAAGACTGCATCAGGCGCCCGATCATCCCGTTTCCCTTAACTTCCCCGAAGCCGCTTACCTGAAAGGCGTCATCTGCAAGGTGGTCAAATGAAGAAAACGATTTCCATTTTTTGCGTCGCCCTATTCCTGCTGATCATATTCGAATTGGAGGCTGAAGTGATCCATCCCCAGAAACCCGGCGATCCCCTGATTTACGGAATATCAGGGGGCGCGCTTATTGCCGTTCATCCCTATGGCATTCGAGATCCCCAAAAACCCGGCGGACCCCGGGGATTGATTTATGTTGGTTATGAGGAAAAAGGGGAAAGGCAACTGGTGAATTATATCGCCATTGAACCAATCGCCCGGGGAAGAAGGAACTATTCTGAACTGGAAAAAGGTTCGGATCGGAAAAACGGGAAAATATTTCATATAACAAACCGCGTTGAAGAGCCTCCCGGAAACGATACGGATTTTCCAACCGGAACAATAAAAGGGGAACAAGGAAACCGCTCTCTTTCCTTTGCCATTCATCCGGAACCTTTTGAAAACGGGTCCATCCCTGTGATTGAAGTCTCCCTGTTCGAGAACAAGCCGGATCGCATCCGTTTCCGCGCCTTCGCCGCATCGGGCAGCGCATCCATGACGCAATGCATTCTCACGGCAACGATGGGGAATTACAGCCGGTGCCGATACCTGTGGCTTGCCAAAGAATCCATATTCGCCCCATCGCTCTATGAAGGTTACAAAGACAGTGGATTTATAGAGAAAGAATCTTATCCTTATTCGCGGCTGCATAAAACAGCGGATGGAGGGATTGTCGCGGTGATCACCCCGGATGAATTCGATCCGCGCGAAACCGTACCGTTTCCCGGAAAAAGATCGTGGCATTATGCCGGAAAACGCCTCGCCCAATTCTGGTATAAACCAGAAGGAACCTTTGACGCCTCGCTTCATTGCCGCGTCAATGGACGCTATACCTACTGGGCTTCCCACAATCCCATACCTGGGGGTATGGCATTCGAAAATTTCGAACTCGTGGAAGATTTTATCCCAGGGAGGGAATCCTGGTTCGGATTTACAGATCGCTCTCCCCTGGAAAAGTTCGGCTTCCCTTACAATCTTCCTCCCTGGAAGGAACGGAAACGAACGATAGACGCTTCAGAAAATCAATACATGAATGAGGCGATAAAATCAGGCGGGATTTTAAGCAATGCGGATTTTCAGAATGGGCTTGAGAATTGGCGCAAAGAGGGAGATGGGAGTAAATTCATTCCATCAGCAAGCGAGAAAAAAGTGACCACATTCCAGAAAGGGAGAATCTATCAGACTTTTATTGTTCCCAAAAATGCGGACAAAATGACATTTCTGATTTCGGGGGCGATGAATCCAGGAGAATTGTATATCGCCCTGTGGGATCGGGAGATTTTATGGAGAAAGGCAACCGGCGCAGATGCCGGCAACCCGGCGGAAATTCGATGGGACGTAAAACCGCTTCGAGGAAAAGCGGTCACGCTCGAGATATGCGATTATTCCAGTGATCCTGAAGATTTCCTCTGTATTAAGAATCTGGAGGCGCTGGGCATGGATGAGTCCCCGTCAAATTTAAAATGAAAATTGTAAAATATGAAATGAAAAATTAAGGAGGACGCCATGAAACGTTCGGTTCCGCTCATTCTGGGATTGTCAATACTGCTTCAAGCGTTTATCCACGCGGCAGGGGAATGGAACTTCGATTTTGGCGGAGGAGGCGCTGCATCCGGCTATACCGCTGTATCCGTCAAAATGAAATACAATCCCGAGCAGGGATTTGGATGGCTCGGAGAAACGCAGGTTTCAGATGACATTCAGGATAAACCTGATGCCCTGTTGCGGGATTTCTGCTGGTCTTCCCAACCTGCGGAATTCCGGATCGATCTCAAACCCGGATTTTACCTCCTCAGCTTCACCAGCGGCGATATGTATGTCGCCAACCATGCCACTCAGGTGGAATTGAATGTGGAAGGCGTTTCCTTTCCGATCCTTACTCCGGGAGTGGGGGAATACTTGACTGCCTCTGCCGCGTTTAAAATCAGCGATGATCATCTCATTATCAGGATAAAATCCCTGAGGGATAACTGGCTTCTCAACGCCATGACAATTTCCCCTGCAGAAGCGCTTCTTCCCGTAACGATCAAAACGAAACAATTCGCAACAGCCGGCGCCCCTTCCAATGACATCCCTCTGGAAAGCCCTTTGGAGCCATGCCTGAAAGAGTTCCTCTCAAACCTGAAAAAAACGGAGAAATGCAAACAGACCAGGATAAAAACAAAGGATTATCTTAATCTGATTCATGACAATGTGTATTTTTTCAGGAAACATCAGGATGAAAAGGGCGCCATCATCGATCCTTACGAGAAAAAGGAATATCAATACGCCACTCCTGCCTTTGCCCTGAGCGCCGCCGCCCTGGTCCATTTCGACGAAGACATGGAAATCCTGGAATCCGCAGCCCTTGCCATGGACTGGGCATGCGATTCATTGGGAAAAAGGGAGGCTGCCAATCATCACGAGGACTTCTTCCCTCCCATGATCGCCCATGCCCTTTTCCTGCTGGAACCCTATGTCGATAAGGAACGCGTCAATAAGTGGAAACAAGATCTCACATTCGATCCTTATTCCATCTACAGAATGAAACCGGGGCAAAACAACTGGAACTGCGTGGCGCTTTCCGGCGAAGCCCTGTTTTATTACCTGGGGCTAAGAGACAACCTCGATTATCCGGAATATTGTCTGAGCAAACACTACAGGGCATTCACGCCCTGGGGAATGTTCCGGGATCACAGCAGCCCGGCGCTCGCTTATGACCTCTTCCCCAGGATGTGGCTCTCCGATATTCTGGCTTCAGGATATTCAGGAACAGACGCAGATCAACTTGCGGGAATCCTGCGCAAAGGCGCGATTGCAAGTCTGTTCATGCAGTCTCCTTCCGGCGAGCTGCCCACAGGCGGAAGAAGCGCCCATCATCAGTGGAACGAAGCGGAAGAGTGCGCCCTGTTCGAGATTTACTCCCTTTTCTTCCGGGCGGAACGAAATCCGCAAATGGCGGGCGTATTCAAACGCGCTGCCCATTGCGCCTTTCTATCCATGAAACGCTGGCAGCGCCCTTCCGGTGAACTCTTCATCGTGAAAAACAAAATGGACCCGGAAAAAAGACACGGCTATCAATCTTATTCCTCTCATTCCCAGTACAACCTACTGGCAATGGCAATGCTCTCCATCGCATGCGAATATGCGGAGAAGAATTCATCCTCCGAGGAATACGCGCCCTCGGAAATCGGCGGTTTCATCCTCGATCTGAGAGAGACATTTCACAAGGTGATCGCCAATGCGGGCGGCATGTATGTAGAAATAGACGTCGAGGGAGACTTGCATTATAATCCCACAGGGCTCATCCGGATTCACGGTTTGAAGGGAAATCCGCAGATCGGTCCGAGCGAAGGAATCGTGAAGATAAAAGACATTGGCGCCTATGTCGCTGTGGGTCCCGCCTGGATGGGAGTGAAGAAAAAGGACTGGGTTTCGCTCGCCGAAATGGGAGAAAAAGAAATCCAGCATGTTTCTTTAAACAAACTCATCGAAACATCCGAAAAGGTTTCCTTTGAAATTATATACACAGGCAGCTTCGATGGTCCCTTCGGCATTACGGAACGCTACGATATCACGCCTGAAAAAGTGGAACTCAGGGTATCGTTCGATGGTTATGAGGGTCCGGCGCGTTTTCAATTTCCCGTACTCTGCGATGACGGGATGAATACGCCAAAGATCGAAACGCGCGGCAGAATCCTGCAGATCGAACTGGAAGGCGCCACACAGGCATTTACAGCGCTTAATGCGGATTCCCTTAAATTACTCGAGGAAAGGCGCAGCTTCCGGAACGGTTTCGCCCAGGTTTGCCTTGCCGAATATAAATCCCCCCAGGGGATGACGCTCCGAATCGAGCCCAACCGTGATTGGACATACCTCGAAGGCGCTTCTGCGGTTTCAAGCCGTGAACCGCAGGAAACCGAACCGGACGTTTTCGATCCGGATTACATCAAAGATGTCATGAAAAAGGTGTTCCGCTATACCGCGGATCATCCCAATACAAGCCAGAACGCTGCATGGGAACGTGCGGCATTTTACACCGGGGTGATGGGGGCGTATCATGTAACAAAGGATGAAGATTATCTGCAACAGGCTATAAAATGGTCGAATGACAACAACTGGGAGCTGGCGAAAAACAAGGCGGGATACTGGTTCGGAGACAACCAGACATGCGCGCAGACATACCTTGAAATATATTTCCTACAGGGTGGAGAGGAAAAAATCGCGCACGCGAAAAAAGTCCTCGATGAAATGGCTGCGAATCCACCAGAAGGAAGGAAGGAATGGTGGTGGTGCGATTCTCTTTACATGGCGCCGCCGGTTTTTGTCCGCATGGCAAAGGCGACCGGGGATAAGAAATACCTCGATACCATGAACCTTTTGTGGTGGGATTCCATGGATTTTCTTTACGATAAAGACGCCCATCTTTTCTACAGGGACGCAAACTTTTTCCCTGAAAAAAGGAAGACAACAAACAACCGGAAGATATTCTGGGCGCGAGGAAACGGCTGGGTTCTGGGAGGACTTGCCCGCGTTCTTGAATATCTCCCGAAGGATGATCCCAGATACAACGACTTTGTGAAGATTTACCGCGACATGGCGCACGCCGTTGCCGCAGTACAGGGAGTTGACGGATTATGGCGCACATCGCTTCACGATCCTGCGGAATGGCTCATGCCGGAAACCAGCGGCACGGGATTTTTCTGTTTTGCCATGGCATGGGGCGTCAACAACAATCTCCTGGAGCGGGAAAAATTCCTCCCTGTAGTGAAAAAGGCATGGACAGGACTCAATCGTTGCGCGCATCCGAACGGACGCCTGGGATGGGTGCAGTTTGTAGCGGGAGCCCCGGGACCCGTATCCCCGCACACCATGCGCGAGTACGCCCCCGGCGCCTTTCTCCTTTCCGGAGGCGAGATGCTCAAACTCCCAAAATAGATAATGGATTGTTGTGAATGGTTTATTGCCATTATCGCCGAATCGAGGAATCCGGTTTACACAGGGAATAAGGGATTATCAGGATAGAATAAAGAAAATCAAAATGTTATCTCTTTCTTGGCGTTCCTGGCGTGTTTGTGGCAACTAATTTTTCTGTGCGCGATGAGGGTCATTCTTTAGTTTATGGATTTTAATAACCTTCAAATAAGGAATGGGGTAAGGAATGGGGTCAAAGGAATGGGGTCAATCTCTACCATTATGAACATTAAGAAGTTCCCGAAGGGTCGGTCGGTCTGGGGTCAATCTTGCGCTTTGTTGTGTTTCAGGTAAAGAAAACCGGGAGACAGA
>JAFGFK010000336.1 GCA_016931135.1 Candidatus Sumerlaeota bacterium
GGTATAGAGTCTGGATGCGCATACAGGATTTTTATAGGGTTTGACCCCGTCTGAGTTGAATAATAATCGGAAAACTGATGTGCGCCCGAAAAAATTGTGAGATAAGATTGAATGTATCTCAGGATTTTAAATGCCTCCTGCGGGGAATGGTTCAAGGGGATTGCAGGACATAGCGAACAAGGGCATCCAGTTCCGTTGCTTCCAGCGCCTGGACTTTTCGCCCGATCTCCTTTCCTCGGGAATTGAAGAATACCCATGCGGGGAATCTGAACACGCCGTATTGTTGCGAGAGCTGGGGATAATTCTGTCCATCCAGCTCGGCAAAAATCATGGCATCGCCATACGTGGCGGGATTGAATTGTTCCTGCAGGATTTGCCCCTGCTTGACGCAATTGCGCGCCGTTTTGGTGTAGAAATAGATCACGACCGGTCGGTTTTTCTTCTCGAATATCTCCCTTGATTTCTCGTATGTATGAAATCCCCTGTGAATCCCTGTGGTTATCGTATGATAGGTATAGCTCAAACGAGCGGTCTGATCCCTGGCGCCAGAAGCAATGCCAATGAGGAGAGCCGGCGTAGGGGTGGCGTCAACCGCAGCAGACTTGTCGGAAGGTTTAATCCGAAAGCAGTAAACCGTACTGTCGAGATATTCGGCTTTGGGACCGTGTTCGATTCTTCCTCCCGGGAGGAAAAGGATATTATTGCGGTAATCTGTCGCCACGCTGGTATAAAGTCTGGCTTTAGTCCCGGCAGTGATCAATCCCCAATCGGACAAAACCTTCCCATCAAAGGTGGAATAGACAATATCGTAACTCGTTTCGCCGCCGGCATACCGTGGGAAAAAGGAGAGGAGAAAATCGCCGCTGACAGCGCAGGCTGCTCCGAAAAACGCCGGATTCAATTTTTTATCGGCAACCTCCCATTTGCCCAGGCGTCCGGAGGGGAGTATTTCCGAAAAATAAATGTTATCATTTACAGACTTATTGCTGTTCCCTTTCAATCCACCCCACACCCAAACCCTGCCGCCGACAACTCCGGCATGATGAAACCAGAGGGGCGCGGGGAGAAAGGGCGCGGGTTCCCAACCCAGTACCGTTCCATCCGCTGCAATCTGGGCGCTCCAAACGTCAGGTAATGCCGTCTCTTTTTCGCCTCTGCCTGCGATCAGGTGAATGTACCCGGGAGTAGAAACGGCGACTGCGCAGTTTACCGCCTGGCCGGGGCAAGGGGGGGATTCCCGCCAAGGTTCGAGTTCCCCATTCGGAAGGGGTCTGGTCCATAAGATATTTTTATATCTTGTTTCATTTTTTCCATCATAGCCGCATAGCGCATAGACAACGTCATTCAATACGATCGTCTGATTCTCGATGTAACTCCTGTTGTGTGGGATGGGCGCGCATTTCTCCCATTTTTCTAATGATCCATCCGGATAGATGAACGCCCGCCAAACGGAGGTCTGCCACAAATCTTCCACTGTACCGGGAACATAGCTGTTCCCCCCGATGACATACAGATAATCTCCCAGAACCACAGCGCCGTACATCTGTGTAGCAATGGGAAGGGGAGTAGTCGTGTGAAAAAAATCGTCGGCAGGCGCGAGGATGGTAAGAAGTATAAAGATAAAACAATAATAAAATCCGATGATAGCAGTTCCAATTTTCAATAAAATCGCCTTTCTTGAACAAACTTTTTCCCATTTGTTGACATGTCATGCTTTTTTATTTTCGATATTTGTATTATTGCGTCTGATAAAAATCAAGGATATTTTCAATTCCAGAAAAAAAAGGGGCGCGCGTCTGAATTCTATCATGGAAAAACGGGGTCAAATCCTATGAAAAGTCCCTGAGAGAGATGAAAGATTTTCTCTACTGCGATTGAATGACATAGCGGATGAGAGTATCCATGAGTGAAGAATCCAGAACCTGGGTTTTCCTCCCGATTTCTCTGCCTTTTGAATTGAAGAAAATCCAGCTGGGAAATCGAAATACCCCGTATTGCTGCGAGAGTTGGGGATAATTCTGTCCATCCAGTTCGGCAAAAATCATGGAATCGCCATACGTGGCGGGATTGAATTGTTCCTGCAGGATTTGCCCCTGCTTGACGCAATTGCGCGCCGTTTTGGTATAGAAATAGATCACGACCGGTTTGTTACGCTTCTCGAATATCTCCCTTGATCTCTCATAGGTATGAAAGCCCCTGTGAACTCCGTTCGTCACTGAATGATAGGTATAGCTCAAACGCGCTGTTTGATCTCTTTGCCCCATGGCAACGCTCATGAGCAAATCAGGCGTTTGTTCGGGAGTGGGAGATGACTTGTCCTCTTTTTTCAACCGGAAACAATATACCGTACTATCGAGGTTTTCCGGGGATTCGCCATGGTCGATTCTTCCTCCCGGGAGAAAGAGGATATTGTTCCTGTAATCCGTCGCCACGCTGGTATAAAGCTTGGCTTTTGTATTGGCGTTGATCACGCCCCAATCCGATAGCCCATTTTCCGCGTATTGGGCGTAACGTATGTCATATTTAGAAACGCCGCCGGAATATCTCGGGAAAAAGGAGAGGATATAATCGCCGCTGACAGCGCATGCCGCTCCAAAAAACGCCGGTTTCAATTTTTTTTCATGGAGCTGCCATTTGCCCAGGCGCCCGGAAGGGAGAATTTCCGAAAAATAAATGTTTTCATTCACCGACTTGTTATTACTGCCGGTCAATCCGCCCCACACCCATACCTTGCCGCCCACCACCCCGGCATGATGAAACCAGAGGGGCGCGGGAAGAAAGGGAGCGGGTTCCCAACCCAGGACCGTTCCATCGGCTGCGATCTGGGCGCTCCAGACATCCGGCAATGAAGCCCGCTGTTCCCCTCTGCCGCCGATCAGGTGAATGTATCCGGGAGTTGAAACAGCGACCGCGCAGTTTACCGCCTGCCCGGGACATGGGGGGGATTCCCGCCAGGGTTCGAGTTCCCCATTCGGAAGAGGTCTGGTCCATAAAATGTTTTTATACTTTGTTCCATTGTTTCCATCATAACCGCAGAGCACATAGACAACGTCATTGAGTACGATGGTCTGATTTTCGATGTAACTTCTGTTGTGTGGAATGGGGGCGCATTTCTCCCATTTTTCCAGAGAGCCGTCGGGATAGATGAACGCCCGCCAGACCGATGTTTGCCAGAGATCATCCACTGTTCCAGGAACATAGCTGTTGCCGCCGATGACATACAGATAATCCCCCATAACGACCGCGCCGTACATCTGGGTTGGAATGGGAAGAGGCGTTGTGGTATGAAAAAATTCATCACCAAGGGAAACGCCATGGAAAAGCAAAACAACAATAAAAAAGAAATACCCTGTTTTTATTCTTCTATTTCCCACAGTATCACCCTCTTTGCATAAGAATATGTTACAGGATAGAAGCGCAAAAAACGTCTGTATTTATCATATATATTATAATTTCGAATATGTCACTTTTTGGGAAAAAATCGATGTCGCATCTTGACTCCGTTACCCGGAATGCAGGATGAGAGAAGCGGGGTCAAGATGCGTCCCAAAAATCGATAGTAAATCAAAAGGTCAAATTCAAGGCGTTTAATTGATAACCTCGAAAATCAGGGAATGGCGGGTATGTTTTGCATCGAAGGGGATGCGGATTACGATGCGACCTTCGTCGGGTTCCGCGGCGCCATCCTTGCGGTATGGATTGTGCGGGAGCGCGGGCCAAAGCAGCGTGGCCGTTTCCGGCGGTTTGATTTTCCATCCTGCATGGGTAATGCTGCCTCCGATTTGTTCCGGCGAGAGTTCAAGACTTGCGTTCTTGAGATCGAATTTCTCCCCTTTCCCGGTTACAAGGGATTTTTTCAGATGCGGGATCAAAGTCAGATTTGCTGAAACCGGGAGACTGGATTTCAGCGCGCTTTCCAGGATGTATTCCAATGTCCGTTCATCCCGGGGGAAAACATTCACACGGCAGGTTTCCGATCCGTACAATAATTCCAAACCGTAAGGGGGATTCAATACAAGCGTGGCGGTGGAGGGGATGTGAAAGAGGTCTCCTTTGGGATAGAAATCCGGATTGATATCGCCGGGTTTATGCTGCAGGAATTTTATATCTCCAACGGTGAAGTTGCTCCACAAGGGCTGGAGTTTGGTATTGCCTCCCCCGAGAATCAAACCGGTTTTTTCATGATAGATACTGACGAAATTCTGGCGGTCTTGAATCCATCGCGTGGGATGAATGGGCGCAGCGTAAGCGGAAAGGCAGACAAACCAGGGTCCATGGCGAAAAGTTGCCGCCTTACTGAACCCATTTTCCCGGAGGATGAAAAGGGACTCGCCTTTTTCCGGTGAAGCGATTACGCCTTCCTCACCGAAGAGTACAAGGGAGGCGAGAAAGTCGGGATGGAGTTTTTCAAAATTGTATTTGTCCCACTGATTTTTCAGGTACAACCTTCCGACAGGAGTGAAGGTAAACCCGGCGTTTCCGGATGAAACGTTGGAATGGTAAGGATTGCGCTGATCGACAGTTTCTATGTTCTGTCCACCCGGATAAGTAAAATTCAGGTGAAATGATGCGGCTTTCTCGAGGGCGGGGAGGACCTTTTTATCACCGGAAGCGGCATAATATGTTCCGAGGGCATCGATATAAACATAATTGTAGCTCACAACGGGACCCGAGTTTTCGGACCAGTACCCGCCGTCGAACTGGGTTTGAGCGACCTTGAAGAGGAACTCGCCCGCATCCCTGCTCCATTGGGGTTTATCGAGGGCTTTACCGGCAAAATAGAGCCCCATGCCATGATGCGCGGGGATATTATGCACATGCTGCAGTTCATTTTCACGGATTCCGGAATAACCGAGGATAAGGGCTTTTTCCCAGGATTTGCGGCGTTCGGGAGGCATTTCGTCTTTGATCAGGAGAAAGGCGCGAATCCAGCGGGAATAAGTCCAGGGCATCCAGATGGGTCCCCATGTACTTCCGTCCTTTTTCCGGAACTCCCATTTACCGATCTTATCCGTATCCTGAATCAGGGCGTCTCCCGCTTTCATGATCACATCAAGAAGAGCGGGGTTCTTGTAATATTTATTCCGGGGGGATTTGGTTGCCCAGGCAACGGCAAGGGGATACATGGAATGCTGATCCTGGCAGATCCAGACGCCTTCGCCGAAACGTCCGGTTTCAGAATTGTATTTATCAAGGATATCGGGGACTTTCTGAACAAGGAGATCAAGGGCGCGATCCTTGTAAACAAGGTCCTCGGCAAAAAGGAACGGACACAGAAACAGAATCACGATACAGGAGACAATTTTTTTCATCATGGCTATCCCCCATTGATAAATGGGTGGAGATATAGAGAAAAGAAAGCGAAGGGTCAACGATTAAAAAAGAAACATTTTGTCAGTTGAGGAGAAGCCAAATCACATCCGCAGCGTCCTTTTTTCCATCGGCGTTGGCATCGAGCTGGCTAACCACGCCGGGATCGAGGCTGAAGGTTTTAAGAAACGCAAGTTTCGAATCATTATCCGCTTCGAACACGCCATCTCCATCATCCTTGTAGAGATAGAGCGTATCGACAATGTTAGAAATCTCTACAGTTGTAAGTGGATCGCCTTCGCGGTCAAAATCGGATAAGTTATACGCTGATGCGAACGAGTAAACAGAATATTTTTGGGAATTCCAATCCGCGCCCAAAGCGTTTGCGTTCTGAAGAAAATTGAGTATGAACGCTTTGTTTCAGCAGAGGCGTTGATTCTGCGAAGGAAAATAAAGAATTGACGCAAGGGGCGGGTTTCCTGTAGCGTTTCTGGTAATTTTATGTATGTCTCGAGAGCAAAACAGGAATGAATATCCTTATACTTGGTTGCGGATTCGCCGGGCTCGCTGCTTTGAAAAAGGCTGCCGCCCTGATGAAAAACCGCCATGATGTCCATATCCTGGCGATCGATAAAAACGACTATGCCACCATGATACCTTCGCTTCCGGATGTCGCTGGGGGAAAGATGGAAGAGGAGTTTGTCACCGAAAGAATCTCGAAATTCATCCCACCCGATGTCATATTCAAAAAAGAAACTATCCGGAAAATAGACTTCAATGAAAGATGCGTTCACAGCGACTCGAAGAAATATCCATACGATTATCTCCTGATCGCTGCGGGATCCGTGACGAATTTCTACAAATTCCGGCAGAACCTGGAGAAGATTCATACGCTTCATTGCCTGGAAGACGCCCTGCGGATCAAGTCGGAATTCACGCATTATGCGAATATCAACAGAACGGGAGACGTTGTCATTTCAGGAGGGGGATATACAGGCATCGAACTTGGATTCAGCCTGAAGAATCTGTCGAGAAGGATCGGAAGCCGAATCGATATCCATATCATCGAACAGGCGCCGGATATTCTCACTTTTCTTCCGAGGTTTACCAAACAATACACGGATGAAAAGATACATGAAAAAGGCATCCGGGTAATAACGGGCACGACCATATACGAATTCGACGGAAGGACGGTTTCCCTCACCAATGGAGAGGTGATCGAGAACGCGTTCGTATGCTGGTGCGCGGGTACGAAGTTCGCTATCAGCGAGGTTACAGGGAAACACAGGTCTATTGGAGATGGAAGAATACTTGTGGATGAACATTTGCGTGTCCCGGAGCATCCGGAGGTTTTTGCATGCGGGGATTCCGCTGCGATCATGCGCAAGGGGGCGCCTCTTCGTAAAGCGGTGAATTTCGCAATTCATTCCGGCGCAAAAGCGGGTTACAATCTGGCGCAACTTATTCAAGATAAACCCTTGAAACCCTTTAAACCGATCGACCTGGGATGGGTGATTCCCCTGGGAGAGGTGGGCGTGGGAAGGATATTCAACCTGATAACCCTCGAGGGAAAAATTCCTTTGCGACTGCATTATTTCATGTGCGGATTTCGGAATTTCAACAAGAGAAATGCGAGAAAATTTTACAAAATGGCGATGAAGCCATATTAAAATAAAAGGAGAACCCGGCGCGGCAGGGCCGCAGCCAAATTTAAAATGAAAAACGAAAAATATAAAATGTAAAATTAAGGTATATAAATATTGATACATAAAATATTCAAACAAATAGATTTACATAAACGAC